>CAZXYG010000019.1:30296-34039 GCA_964644885.1 uncultured Rickettsiales bacterium | reverse complement strand
GGCATGAAGCGCAAAGGGAGCTAACTATTGCTCCCCTCCTTCTTTTTTTCTTCTTCCTCTGCGTGCTTGGCGGCGGCTTCCTTCTGTTTTTTCTCGGCATTGGCCGCTTCCAGCGCGTAAACGCACAAATCTTCGAAAGAAACGTTATTTTTTTCCGCCAGCTCCAGCAGCTTGGCGAAACTTTCCATCACATCTTGAGGAATGACGCCGCCGCGCTCCCGCGAAAGCCAGGACGCCTGGTTCTGCAAGGGATGATTACCCTTCTTGGGATTGCCGATATAGACTTCGAACGGTGCAGTCTTGCCGCCGAAATCACAGGGAATGGTAAATTTCTTCATAATGGCATTCTAGCAGATGCCCTATAGAGGGGTAAAGCCGTGTTTCTCGAAGATTCTTTTCGCTTCCTCAGATTTCAAGAATCCGAGAAATTTTCGTGCCACCGGCATGTTTTCGCTGGCAATCACACTTGCGTGATAGATAATAGGTCGATGCAGCGATGGATCGAAGGTGGCGACGACGGCAATGGCGGGATTATTGAACGCATCTGAGTAATAAAGGATGCCGGCGGATGTTCCATGTGCTACCAAATAAGCGGCGCTCCGCGCGCTAGTGGTTTTCACCAGAAAGGGTTTGGTTGTTTCCCATCGCCCCAAATGCGAAAGGGCTTCCCGCGTATAAGCACCGGCGATGATCAGAGCCGGATCGGGGATTATAAGCAGCGTGCGCTCGTTGATATCTTGCAGCAGTTCGGAAAGCGGCACTCCCGAAGGCAGCTTTTTCACAAGGTAGCTATCCGAAGGTACTCCTAGCACCAATCGGTTGCTTGCCACGGTGGTAAGACGGAACACATCGAGCAAACCCTTGCGTTTGAGATTTCCTACCAGCACGGAATCTTCCACGATTAATAGGTCGCCTGGCTCACCCAGTTCGATGTTTTCCGCCAGCATGGCCGGATCATCGAAAAGAGTGGAGACAGTGATATTCTCCTGCTGCGAATAATGCCGCGATAGTTCAGCCATGACCTCGGTTAAGCTTGAAGCGGCAAGCACATTTATTGATTGCGCCGGCTGTGTTTCCGCCGCCGCGGAATAACCGGGAGAAAAAGCGAGCGCACCGAGGCCGCACAGCAAAAGATAAAAAACCCCGCGCATCATTTTATGATTATAATTCAGATAGTTTGTTATTATCAGCAGATAATGATGGCAAAATTTTACGATAAATGCAATCTTATGGGTGTTTTTTCCAAAAATTTTGTTATGTAAGGATCTCGAGGATTTCCGTATGTCAGCTATTACCGCTTCAAAGGATACAATGACTAAAAAAGCGCTGGATCCTTTTATGTTCTCGGAGCTTCTGTGCGCCAGGTTTTGCCATGATCTTTCCGGCCCCATCGGTGCGCTCAACAATGGCATTGAATTTCTGGTTGACGATGCCAATCCGGAAATGCGCAAACAGGCGCTGGATTTACTAAATTTAAGCGCTTCCGAGGCATTCGCCAGATTGAGGTTGTTCCGCGTTGCCTACGGTGTGGTGAACTATGGCGGCGAAGCTAGCGTGATGGAGCTTTGCGGCATCGCCGAAGATTTTTTTAAGCATGGGCATGTGGCATTCGCCTGGCAAAATATCGAGAAGATGCAGAATGTCACCCTTAGCAGTTATATCCGCCAGGTCATTGCGAACATGATTGTCATTACTGCCGGCGTATTGGCCTATGGCGGCAAGATGACGGTGATGATGCAAAAATCCGACAGTGGCGGCAAAGTGATCCGCGTTGTAGCCGAGCATGAACGGTTGAGGCAGGATCCGGAGCTTTCCAAGATTCTGAAAGGCGGCGGTGACGCCTCCGAGGCTAATGCCCGCAATGTGCAGGCCTATTTTTTGTACAATCTGGCTAAAAAGCTAAAAATCGGCCTGACCTTCGAGGAATCTCAGAGCCGGGTGGAATGCATAGCGAGCTATGCAAAGTGATAACGATGTTTAGGAGGTGAAAGATGGTTGCCGTGCTTATTTTTGGAGCGACGTTGCTGGGCATAATCGTTCTTTTTCGTGTGGGCAAGGAGGGTGACTTGATCCCTGGATTGGGAATGAACGGGCCGGATATCAGCACTATGCATGCGATTGTGAGCCATACGCAAGAATGGCTGATATCGCTCCTGTTCTAAGACGTAAGAAACACCAGCAACAGTGCGCCCAGGATCGGGCTTAAATACGAAACGGTGCTAAGCGTGCGTAAGTCGCCGTGCTGGACGCCGTGATTCCAGGCGTAAAGCGCAAGCCCTTCCGGCAAACTTCCCATCAGACCGATAATCAGCCACTGCCTGAGAGTGGGCGAGATGGTTTCCTCGAAGAGGAGATGGCTCATGCCGGCCAGAAGCGATACCGCGGCGAAGACAATGGCAATCGTATCCAGCGGCACGCCCCTGTAACGGCGGTTCAGTACGGAATAGCCGGCCCAGAAGAAGGATGCAGTCAGGCCGAACAGCACGCCGCTGCCGTGGCTGAGGGAAAAACCCCTGAATCCATCGGCAAAAGCGACGATAAAGACGCCGCATACCCCGGTGAAGCTGAACAATATATGCCAGCGATTGGGAATATCCCTAAACATCACGAAGGCGAGGAAGAGCATCATCAGCGGCCACAGATTGATGAGGATGAACGCTTCCACGGGGGGGATGTTCCGGAATGCCAGGAATTGAGTGAAAAAGAAGCCGAAAAGCCCGCATACGCCGGTAAGATAGAAGCCCATGGGTTGCCGAAGCAGTGCGCTGAAGGGGATGTGGCGTATTCTCGAGAAGAGAAACGAGGTAAGAGCCGCCGCGCTAAGCATCAGCGTGACTGTTTCAAGCGGCGGGATATCACGCACCATTACGATCAACATGGCCATAGACGACCAGGCAATTGGCGCCAGGCAGCCGATCAAGGTGGAATGCAACGGCGTGAGCATATGCCTTCATAGACGGTTCATGGCGCGGGGAAAAGCGGTTTCGTAAATCCAGGATAGGATTGCAACAACGCGGAGTGGAAGCGAAAAAGAAGCTTGAATAGCGCCGCGGATACCCGCTATACCTTAAAAATCAGGGCACTGTTGAAATCTGGGGAGTGGCGGCCCACATAGTACGTAGGATGCGATGAGCAAAAAAGAACAAGATATAGTCGACGGGTATCTGGCGTTCATTCAGTCAATTAAGGAATACCGCGAGCGTGCTGGAAAGGTGCAAGCGGCTCTAGAAAACAATGAACCGAATGGGGCTGAACGCGCCAAGGCTCTGGGAGCATTTTTGCAGGGTTTTGATTTAGCGATGATTTTGAATGGGTACATCGAAGGCGAGTTGAGGAAAAATATACCGATTGAGGCGAGGGCGGTTATTGTTCAGACGCTATACCACAACACATCGGGAAATGTGGCTGATATAGTGCAGAACATCAATGACGTTATTAAGAATATAGTGCCTCAAGCGGAAGCAATAAGGCTTGCTATAAGAGATTATAAAGAAAGCGCATTAGAAATATTGATATATACGGGGCGTGTTGCGCCGGAAGGTTTCGCAAAAGCATAGCATGCGCATTGATTGAACGGAAGATAGCGTTACCTCCGCCTTGCTGGTGGCTGCCGCGCATGATACATGATACGCATGACCGTCGCGCTTCTGCATGCCCAACCCGGAATTCTTGATCTGCCGCTTTCGGTGAATGGCGTGCGCTGGCAACTGCGCTCTTATGATGGACGGATGGCGGAGTCGCTT
>CAZXYG010000019.1:21925-30286 GCA_964644885.1 uncultured Rickettsiales bacterium | reverse complement strand
GATGCTTGCCGCGCGCGGGATAGGGCTTGAGCAGGCCGAGGATTTTTTGGTTCCTTCCCTGCGCGCTCTGATGCCTGATCCTTTTCATCTGCGCGATATGCGGCGGGCGGCGGAACGTGTGGCACATGCGGTTCAAAACCGCGAGCGCATCGTGATTTTCGGCGATTACGATGTGGACGGCGCGACGTCGAGCGCTTTGCTGGTGCGATTTTTCCGCATGCTGGGGCATGATGCAGGCGTCTATATCCCTGACCGGATTCAGGAAGGTTACGGCCCCAACACGGAAGCCTTGCTGAAACTGAAGGCGCAGGGCGCGCATTTGGTGATTACGGTGGATTGCGGCACTACGGCGCACGGACCGCTTGCCGCCGCGAGTGACGCCGGTCTCGATGTCGTGGTTGTCGATCATCACCTGGCGGCGGAGGAATTGCCTTCTGCCGTGGCTGTGGTGAATCCCAACCGGCTGGACGAAACGTCCGAATGCCGGCAGCTTGCTGCGGTAGGGGTCAGTTTTCTACTGGCGGCGGCGGTCAATGGAGTATTGCGCGATGGCGGGTATTTTACCCAAAAATCCGAGCCTAATCTTCTGTGGCTGCTCGATCTTGCGGCGCTTGGCACGGTATGCGACGTGGTGCCGCTCACCGGCCTCAACCGCGCTTTCGTGACGCAGGGGCTGAAAGTGCTGGCGCGGCGTACCAACATCGGGCTGACCGCGTTGATGGGCATCGCGCAATTGAATGAGGTGCCCGATTCCTATCATCTCGGCTTTATTTTGGGGCCGCGCATCAATGCCGGGGGCCGGGTGGGGAAAGCCGATCTCGGCAGCCGCCTGCTGATCACCGAGGATACCGCTGAAGCATACATGCTGGCGCAGGAGCTTGATCTGCTGAACCGCGAACGCCAGGCTATTGAAAATACGGTTCTGGAAGAGGCGATGATAAAAGCGCAGATGCTGTCTCGCGATAGTCCTGTTCTCATAGTGCAAGGGGATGGCTGGCATCCTGGGGTTATCGGCATTGTGGCCGGGAGGATCAAGGAGAAATATGATAAGCCTGTGGCTGTTATTGCGCTGGAGAAGGGCATCGGCAAGGCTTCGGTGCGCTCGGTGAGCGGGGTGGATATGGGTGCCGCCATCACTGCCGCGCGCATGAAAGGGTTGCTGCTTGCGGGCGGCGGTCACGCCATGGCGGCAGGCTTTACAGTGGAAGAAGCAAAAATACCGGCGTTGCAGGAGTTCATCGCGGAGCGCGTGCGTGCGCCGTTTCAGGCCTATCATGCGCGCCGCGGCTTAAAACTGGACGCTATCGTCACGCCCGGCGCGGTCACGCCTGCGCTTGCTTCCACATTGGACCGCATTGCGCCATTCGGGCCGGGCAATCCCAAACCTTGTCTGGCGTTACGCGATGCGCGCATTGTGCATGCCGAAATCCTGAAAGAGGCCCATGTGCGCTGTATCGTCAGCGATGGCGGGCCGAATCCCCGGCCTGGGGTGCGGGTGAAGGCGATGGCGTTTCGTTCGGCGGACGCGCCTCTTGGCGCCGCATTAGTGAATGCGCGAGGCAAGGATATAATGCTTGCGGGTGAGATACGCCTCAATCTCTGGGGCGGCAACGAAAGCGCGGAATTTATCATTAAGGACGCGATTATTTCCTGAGTCTTATCTGAGCGCCCACAGCGTGGCGGCGAGCCAAAGCAGCAGATTACCTAGAAACATAGGATCGCGGTACAGAATCTGTTCCGGTTCTTCGCCGCCCTTATCCACGTAGATGTGCTGCAGATAGCGGAACAAGCCAAAAGCAACGAAAACCACCGTAAAGACCAAAGCGTTGCGCCCGGTGCGGTTAGCCATTTCAACGCTGTAAATGGCATAGGTGAGAAAAGCCGAAGTGCAGCTCAAGGTAATCAGCTTATCGAGAAAGGCTTCATTATAATAGACGAGGCTTTGACGGAGCTCATCGCCCTGCTCTTTAAGTTCGCGGCGGCGTTTTCCGAAACAGAGAAACAATGCCAGCATGAAGGTGGCGATCAATATCCACGGGGAAATCAGCACGTCGATGGCCATGCCACCCATCAATACACGCAGCACGAATCCTGCGGCGATCACCAGCACATCCAGGATCGCTACCCGTTTCAGGTGGAACGAATAGGCGAGATTCATCATAAAGTAGAAAAGAAGAATGCCAATACAGGCAGCGGGCAATAACGCGGCGAATCCTATCCCGGCAGTGATGAGAAACGTCGCGGCCTGAAGCGCCGTTCGGATATCGATGCGTCCCGCCGCGATTGGCCGCAGCTTTTTTTTAGGATGCTTGCGGTCGGAATCGCGGTCGCGGATGTCATTGAGAATATACGTTGCGCCGGAGACGCAGATAAAAGCGGCAACCGCGAACACAGCGTTCCTCCATGCGTCGGGATTGTTGATTTCCAGCGCGAACAACAGCGGAGCCAGCACAAAACCGTTCTTGATCCACTGTCTAGGGCGGAGAAGTTTCTGAATATCGCTCAGTATGGATAAGTATTTTTTCATATGATGCCTGTTTGTGATGAGAATCCTACAATTTTAGCCTTTTGAAAACGCATTCTGGGAGATGGACGATGATGGTCATAATGAACCACCAGATCGCAGGCGCATAAAGGACGTTGCGCCGTCGTTTCACCGCCCTGAGGATTGCGCGGGCTACCGATTCGCGGCTGGCTATCAGGGGGCTGGCCATGCCCCAGGTGAGGGAGGTGTCCACGAATCCCGGCTTGACGGTCAGCACGTGCACGCGAGTGCCGCTGTATTTATTGCGCAAGCCGGAAGCATAGGAGGTAAGCCCGGCCTTGCTGCTGCCGTAGACGAAGTTGCTCTGCCGCCCGCGATCACCCGCTACCGAGGATACGGCGACGATAGTGCGGCGCATATCCGGCCCTGCCATACGCTGCGCCGAAAGCGCAAGCAGCTTGGCGGGGTTGAGAAAATTAGTAGTGACGACGTTTGTAATGTTGGCGGCGGTTTCAGGCGTATCCTGATGCCCCATGGTCGCGGCAAGAAGATAAAGCTCCTGGGGTATTCCAAAATGTTTTTCCGTCTCGTCCAGAAACGCTTCTGCGGAGAAGGAAGGCTTGGAAAGATCGGTGACGATAACGTGCGCCTGGGTGCCGTGGCGGATCAAAAGATCGCCCGCGAGGCGATCCAGCTCCTCCTTGTCGCGCGCGGCGATCGTGAGCCGGTAGCCTTTTCCGGCCAACAAGCGGCAGAGCGCGACGGACAGTGAAGACGTAGCGCCCACAATAAGCGCGTGGGGAGACGGAGAAGATTTTTTGCGGCTATTCCACATCTCAACTCTCCCGAAATCCCAAGCGGTTCGCCATTGAGGAATGCATCCGCTTCTTGGGGTCTACCAGCCTTAGGATTTTTCGCCACTTCGGCAGTTCGTTGGCGTACATCTGCGTGAAATGCTGCGGGCTGAGCCGTGCATCCTTGGCAAGATAGACGCGCCCGCCCACACTGCAAAGGTACCCGTCCACCTGGCTAAGAAGCGCCTGCACTTCCGGTGTGTTTGGGAAATCAAGCGCCAGGCTGAAGCCCTGCACCGGGAACGACATCATGCCCTCATGCGCGCGGTGGTATTTGATAACGGCAATATACGAAAACTTGCCGCTGATTTGGATCATCTGCAGGATATGGCGTATATGATCAATGATATGCGGGCTTTCCGGAATCACGCATTGGTACTGCAAGAAGCCTTTGCGGCCATAGAGCCGATTCCAGTTGCGGATACCGTCAAGCGGGTGAAAAAAACTCTCAAAATCCTTGATCTCGATGCGGTATTTTTTTGAATAGTGAGCGAAACGAAGAATATTATAAAGCCACATGGTATAATGATTCATGACGATGCCGGGAATCCAACTCGGTACGGTGAGCCATGTCTTAGGCAATCGATAGGTTGCGCAGGAGCGCCCCAGTTCCGCGTCTATGTGGTGTGCCTTTTCGAAAACGCCGCGACCAAGCTGTGCGCCTGTGGCGAAGTGGTCGATCCAGCCGACCATATATTCGGAATTTCCGGCGTGCTCGCGGAACAGCGCGATCATTTCCTCGAGGGAATGCGCCTTGCGCGTCCATGTGCGAATGCTGCCGCTTTTGATGGGTTTTAGTTTCAGCGTCACTTCCTCTATGCAGCCGGTCATGCCCATGCCGCCGGCTGTGGCCCAGAACAGATCGCTGTTTTCCCGCTGTGAGCAATGTACGGCTTCGCCGCTGGGCAGCCGCAGCACGATATCGGTGACGTGAGCGGCGAAATCACCGTCGCGGAAGTGGTTCTTTCCATGCACATTGCAGGCGACACAGCCGCCGACGGAGGCATGTTTTGTGCCTGGAATCACCGGCGGAATCCAGCCTTGCGGAATGACAACCTGCATAATCTCCGCCAGAGTTGTTCCCGCTTGCACGTGGAGCATGCCCTGTGCCGCATCGAAGGAAAGAAAGCGATCCAGCCGCTCGCAGGCGATGACGCCATTGGGGTTCAGGCTTGCATCGCCGTAGGATTTTCCGCTGCCGCGCGCAACCAGCGCGTGCTTATGCTTACGCAGGATCTCCGCGATTTCCCGTTGCTTTTCGGGCCGGTACACGGCGCAGATGTCTACCGGAAACCGGCCCCATCCTGAGAGCGCTGTGGTTTTGCAGGGAGGCATCAGCGGTGGTGCAGATCGTCCGGCAACAGGCTGCCTAGGGTTCGTCCGCCCAGGATGTGCACATGAAAATGCGGCACCGATTGCGAGGCGTTTTTTCCGTGATTGGTAATGATGCGGTAGCCGCCCTCGCGCAGGCCGAGCGTGCCGGCAATTTTTCCTACTGCCTTGAAGAAAGCGCTAATGATTTCCGTGTCCGCATGCGCTACAAAATCGTCGAAAGATACATAGGCTCCCTTCGGCAGCACCAGCACGTGCACCGGCGCGGCAGGGTGTATATCCTGGAAGGCCAGCACCGTGTCATCTTCATACACTTTTTCACAGGGAATTTTACCCCGTATAATCCGCGCAAAAATATTCTCGTTGTCATACATGACACAGTCATAGCATGAAATTGCCAATGCGAAACCGTCTTTTTTTGTGCAACGAGCGATCGGTATTCTCTCCGGCGGTATTCGCGCAAAGCTCTCCTGTCGGTGGTTTTCGGTGGTGGAGTATCTGTTATTTCTTTTTTAAAGCTGTTCTTGTATAGACTTACCTGCATTAAAGCACCGCAAGTGAAAAGAGCACGCATGCCCCGCACGATCCGCCGCGCCCTGCTGTCCGTTTCCGATAAAACAGGCATTGTTGAGTTTGCCGCGTTCCTAAGAAAATGCGGAGTGGAAATTATTTCCACGGGCGGGACGGCGCGGGAATTAAGAAAGCACGGCGTCGATGTTTTCGATGTTTCACAGGTTTCTGGGTATCCTGAGATTATGGATGGAAGGGTTAAAACGCTTCATCCCTACATCCATGCCGGAATACTGGGCAAGCGGAATGCAAAGGGGCATTTGGTGGCAACACGCAATGAGGAATGGATAGGCACTCATGAAATGCGGCCTATCGATATGGTGGTGGTAAATCTTTATCCTTTTGAAAAAGTGGTAGCCATGGGGGCGGATTTTGACACATGCATCGATACTATCGACATTGGCGGACCGGCGATGATTCGCTCGGCGGCGAAAAACCACAGGGATGTGGCGGTTATCGTTGATCCCGAAGATTATGCGCCAGTAAAGAAGGAAATGAAGAAGAGCGGTTCCACGACACTTTCTTTGCGTAAAAAACTTGCCACGAAAGCCTTTGTGCGAACCGCCGCCTACGATGCGGCGATCAGCCGGTGGTTTATGGGTCAATCGGGCGAAGTATTTCCAGACACAGCGCGTTTCACCTTCGTTAAAAAGCAGTCGTTGCGTTATGGCGAGAATCCTCATCAGCGGGCGGCGCTTTATGCGGATGGTGGTAAAACGCCAGGCGTGGCGCGCGCGGAGCAGATTCAGGGCAAGGCGCTGAGTTACAACAATATTGCGGATACGGATGCCGCGTTGGAATTGGTTAGCGAATTCGGCGCGCCTGCCGTTGCGATTATCAAGCATGCCAACCCGTGCGGTGCAGCCTGTGCGGAAACGCTGTCCGAAGCCTATCGGAAAGCGCTAGCCGCCGATCCGGTAAGCGCGTATGGCTCGATCATTGCCTGTAATCGACCGGTGGATGCCAAGATCTCCGAGTTGCTTTCGCATCTTTTCGTCGAGGTGTTGATTGCCCCGGCGATTGACGAAGAGGCTAAGCACTTTTTGGCAAAGAAGAAAAATCTGCGTGTACTGATAACCGGCGCAATGCCGGATAGAAAACGCCGCGATACGACGGTGAAATCCGTAGCGGGCGGGGTGCTGATCCAGGAGCGCGATTTTGAAAGCCTCGCTAAAAAAGATTTGAAAGTCGTAACAAAACGCAAACCCACCAAGCAGGAAATGAGTGATTTATTGTTTGCTTGGCAGGTGTGCAAGCATGTAAAATCCAACGCTATCGTGCTGGCCAAGGATGCCTGCACTATCGGCGTGGGCGCGGGGCAGATGAGTCGCGTGGATGCGGTGCGGCTCGCGCTGCAGAAGGCCAAGGATACGGCCACGCAGGTTAAGGATGCAAAAGGTTCGGTGATTGCCTCGGATGCTTTCTTCCCTTTTGCCGACGGGCTGGAGCTGGCAGCCAAAGCGGGCGTCACCGCCTGCATTCAGCCGGGAGGCTCGGTGCGCGACGAGGAAGTGATCGAAACCGCCAACAGATACGGCATGGCGATGGTGTTCACCGGCAAACGCCATTTTCGGCATTGAGCCATGAAAAAGAAACCTACGATAGGTATCGTGCTCGATTCCCAGAAACCTGGTGGATATTCACGGTTTCCTTGGTATGCGCTGCGTCAGAATTATGCGGAAAGCGTTTCTTTCCACGGCGGCGTGCCCCTATATCTGCCCTACGATCACAAGGCCATACCGGCTTATCTGGAGATGTTGGACGGCATTTTGTTTCCGGGTGGAGATTTTGATATCCCGCCCTCGCTTTACGGCGCCAAAACACAGCATAAAACGGTAAAGCCAAATCCACAGCGCACCGGTTTCGAGATAGCGCTGCTGAAAGAAGCGCTCAAGAAAAACATGCCCATCCTTGGCATTTGCGGCGGCGAGCAACTCATCAATGTAGCCATGGGCGGCACGCTGATACAGCATATCCCCGCTGAGGTGCCAAACTGCCTGAAGCATGAACAAGGCGATGTCCTGCCCACCAAAACTACCCAGACTGTGCGCGTCGAGAAGGAAACATTGCTCTACCGGTTAGTTAAAAAACAGGAAATCCAGGTCAATACCACACACCACCAGGCGGCGAAGAAACCAGGCAAGGGCGTGATGGTGAATGCGATGGCGGAAGACGGCATCATCGAGGGCATCGAATGTCCCGAATACCGTTTCTGCCTAGGCGTGCAGTGGCATCCGGAATACGGCGCTACCCCGGAGGATGGATTAATTATCGGGGGTTTCATCAAGTCTGCCGCAAACAAAAATCCACCTCTTCCTTAAGGGAGGAAGAACAGGTTTCTCGCGTTCAGAACGGGGGGACGTTATGGCCAACAAAGGCGAGCGCATCGCTAAAGTGATGGCGCGCGCGGGTATGTGTTCGCGGCGCGAAGCCGAGCGATGGATTGTGCAAGGCAGGGTGCAGGTGGATGGCGCGGTCATTGCAACGCCTGCCTGTAATGTTACATCGACGCAAGCGATCGTGGTGGACGGGGTGCTTCTCCGGCAGAAGGAGGGCACGCGGTTGTGGTTGTTCCACAAACCTAGGGGCGTTGTCACCACCAGCCGCGATCCTGAGGGGCGGAAAACCGTATTTGATATACTGCCGAGCAATCTGCCGCGCGTCGTTGCCGTAGGCCGGCTCGACATCAATACGGAAGGCTTGCTGCTGCTGACCAACGACGGCAGGTTGGCGCGGCATTTGGAGCTTCCGGAGAACGGCTGGGTGCGGCGCTACCGCGTGCGGGTGTACGGACAGGTGGAAGAAGAAAAGCTCGCGGCGCTTGGCGAAGGTATTGCTTTGAAAGATCCTCGAACAGGGCGACGTCAACGGCTTCGTCCCATCGAGGCGCGGCTTGAGCAAAAGAGCGAAGGGCGAAATTCATGGCTGACACTGGCGATTAAAGAAGGTAAATACCGGGAAGTGCGAAGAATATGCGAACATCTTGGACTAACGGTGAACCGCCTGATACGCGCCGCCTATGGTCCATTTTCATTAGGTGATCTGAAGCGGGGCGAAGTGCGGGAAGTTTCGTCGGATACGATCAAGGAGCTTTTTTCGTGAAAATTACAGGAGGTAAAT
>CAZXYG010000019.1:15770-21915 GCA_964644885.1 uncultured Rickettsiales bacterium | reverse complement strand
AGATTATCGAAGCGCAAAGCGGCGCGGGTGTGCGGCCCACCAAAGGCATGATCCGGGAAGTCATTTTCAACGTCCTGCGCCATGGACGTTTTCTTAAGAGCGATGCATTTGTGCGCGATGGCAATGAAAGCCTGGTGGAAGAACGCCGCGTGGTGGATATTTTCTGCGGCACCGGCGCGCTAGGACTTGAGGCGCTATCGCGCGGCGCGGCGCATGTGACGCTGATCGACCAGAATGTCAAGGCGCTTGCCGCCGCGCACCAAAACGTCGCGCGACTTTCCGAGGAAGCGCGCGTTGACATTATCCGCAGCGATTCCACACGCCTTCCGCCCGCGCGGCATGCGTGCATGCTGGCTTTTCTCGACCCGCCTTATGACCGTGGGCTTGTATTAAAGGGGCTGACAAGTCTGCGCGATAACGGCTGGCTTGCGCAGGGGGCGGTGGTGGTTGTGGAGCATGCCAAGCAGGAGGATTTTTCGCTCCCGAAAGGGTTCTACGTTATCGACGAACGTCGCCACGACAAGACGCGAGTCACGATATTGCAATACAGGTAAAAATGGACTGGTTTATTACTTTTTTCGAGTTTGCTCTTGCGTTTGGCTTCGGCCTTGCGTTCGGGAGCTATGCCACCATGCCTTATTACCGGCTGCCAAGAGGTGAGCCGTGCGCGGGGCGGTGGATCGGCATCCGCTCGCGCTGCCCTTCTTGCGGCACTCAATTAAGAACCCGCGACCTTTTGCCCGTTTTCAACTGGCTACTGACCTTGGGCAAATGTCAGTTCTGCGGCGTAAAAATCAGTCCGATGTATTTTTTCGTCGAGTTTTCGGTTTTGATGTGTTCACTGCTGGCATGGTGGCGTTACGGGCTTTTTGATCCCGTGCTTTCGCAGTATTACGTCTTGAGTTTCGGGCTGGGCGTGTGTCTGGTGATCCTGATGGCCACCGATAGGGATACGTTCCACGTGATTCCCGGACAGGTGCTAGTGGTAATCGCCATGCTTGGCATGATCTGGCGCGTGATGCAGGACGGCATGCTGCATCCCATGGTCCAGACCTCGGTGATTGCCGGGATAATTGCGCTTATCGC
Source organism: uncultured Rickettsiales bacterium (assembly GCA_964644885.1). Classification (GTDB taxonomy): domain Bacteria; phylum Pseudomonadota; class Alphaproteobacteria; order Rickettsiales; family JACKKO01; genus CAZXYG01. The sequence continues at coordinate 20,829 of CAZXYG010000019.1, read as the reverse complement.
GGGCCGCGCCTGGGAAAGAATGACCGGCAAGGAAATCAAGAATTACGGCCATTTTAAGCTCTATGCGCTGGCCGGTGTTTGGTTCCATTTCTGGCAACTGATGTTCTTCACCGGATTTTTTCTGCTCTTTGCCGCGCCACTGTGGCTTTACAATAGCGGGGTAAGCGGCAAAAAACAGCACCTGCCGCTTGCCATTCCACTTGCTATTGCTTACCTGCTGCTGGTTTTATTCCCGGATATGCCCGAATGGCTTGGGCTGCCATCCACAACAACATCCCTGGTCAGCGATTTTGCCAAGGATATTCCGGCGGCGCGGATACGCTAGCGTTTGCCGTAGGCACCGGGGAGATAGGCGATTTCCCGGTTTATGCCTTGCCATCGATGAGAAAGCGGGTATTGCTCAGCGTGAAAGAAAGCATCATGAAAAGTATATCTGCCTGGCACACCTTATCCATAGATGAGACACTGAATCGCCTTGCGATTTCGACGGAAGGATTGTCCGCGCCAGAAGCTGAAAATCGGCTTGAATCATATGGAAAAAACGCCATCATCGCCGGTCGGTCTTATTCTACGGTGCGGCGTTTCTTCCTACAATTTAACAATGTTCTCATCTATATACTTCTCGCCTCCGCACTGATTACAGCGTCGATGCGGCACTGGACTGATACTGGCGTAATTGTGGCGGTGATATTCATCAACGCCCTCATTGGTTTCATTCAGGAGCGAAAATCAGAAGCGGCTCTTTCGGCTATCCGCAAGCTTCTTTCATTGCGCGCCACGGTTCTGCGCGACGGTAAATTACACATGGCCGATGCGGCGCTACTGGTGCCCGGAGATGTGGTGCTGCTGACATCAGGCGATAAAGTTCCAGCCGATCTTCGCTTAATAGAGGCGCATAGCTTACGCACGCAGGAAGCGATTCTCACCGGAGAATCGCTGGATGTGGAAAAATCTGATCAGGCAGTGGCGAAGGAAACACCTCTGGGTTCCCGCACATGCATGGCCTATAGCGGCACTCTGGTGACTTACGGTCAAGGCAGGGGTGTAGTGGTAGAAACAGGAAAAAAAACAGAGATTGGCCGCATCAGCGCCATGATTGACAAGGTGGCATCTCCGCAAACCACGCTGACTATTAAACTTGCCCGTTTCTCCCGGTGGCTGGCTGCTTGCATCGTATTGCTGTCGCTTGGGGTGTTTTTCTTCGGCATCTATGTTCGTCATTTGCCCATGGAAGAAATGTTCATGGTGATGATCGGTATCGCCGTATCTTCCATTCCCGAAGGCCTTCCCGCCGTCATCAGCATTACGATGGCGCTTGGCGTGCAAGCCATGGCGCAGCGCAACGCCATCGTGCGGCATCTGCCGGTGATCGAGGCTCTGGGCAGCGTCACCATTATCTGTACGGACAAAACCGGCACGCTCACGCGCAACGAGTTGGAGGTCACCGATATCGTCACCGCCGAGAAGGCATTCTGCGTCACCGGCATCGGGTATTCGCCGGAGGGCGAAATTCTGTTCGATAATCAGAAAATAGCATTGGCTGAGCATCCCACGGTCTGCGACATGGGGCGCGCCGCCATGCTCAATAACGACGCCACGCTCACCTTGAAAAAAAGCGTGTGGGAAATCAATGGCGATCCTACCGAAGGGGCTTTAATGGCTTTCGCGCGCAAGGCTGGCCATGAACTGGAAGTGACGCGGAAAGCATGGCCACGAACGGATGTAATCCCTTTTTCCCCTGAGCAGCGCTACATGGCCACACTGCATCATGGCGCGAAAGGCAGCGGCTTTATCTATGTCAAAGGTGCGCCGGAGCAGATATTGGCGATGTGTGGCGGTCAGCAGCGGGCTGACGGCACGGATGAAAAACTGCGGACGGACTATTGGCAAACGCGGATCGGTGAGCTTGCCAGGGAAGGCAAGCGTGTGCTGGCCGTGGCGCGGCGGCATGCGGTGAAATCGCAGAATGCATTGCGGCGCGAGGATATACAGGAAGGACTCATTCTACTCGGATTGTTCGGCATCATGGATAGCCCGCGCGAAGAGGCTAAGCTCGCCATCGCCGCTTGCCTGCAAGGCGGGATCGGCGTCAAGATGATCACCGGCGACCATGTGCTTACCGCCTCCTCCATAGGTGCATTACTCGGCATTCCAGACGGCAAACGGGTGATGACGGGCGCAGACATGGAGCGTCTTTCTGATGCGGCGCTGGCGCAATCGGTGAGAAGCGTTAATATTTACGCCCGGATGCATCCTGAACATAAATTGCGGCTGGTGCAGGCACTGCAAGCGCTCGGCGCGGTGGTGGCGATGACCGGCGACGGAGTGAACGACGCCCCCGCACTGAAAAGCGCTGATATCGGAATCAGTATGGGCAAGCAGGGCACGGCAGTCGCCAAGGAAGCTTCCGACCTGGTGTTAGCGGACGATAATTTCGCCAGCATAGTTCATGCGGTGGAGGAAGGCCGCAATATTTACCGGAATATCAAGCGCACGATTCAGTTCATGCTGGTGACCGATGGCGCGGAAGGAGTAACCTTGCTGATTGCTACGCTGGCGGGCTTCACGCTTCCTATCACGCCGCTGCAAATTCTGTGGGTGAATATGGTGACGGCGGTGACGCTTTCGCTGGCCTTCGCTTTCGCGCCTCATGATCCATCCGTCATGCATAGCCGACCGCTGCCGGCAGATACGCCGCTTTTCTCAAGACGCGCCGTGGGCGCCATGCTGTGGCATATTCTTTTTCTCTTCTCTGACTGCCCGGAATTCCAATCTGTTGCCACATATGGAAAAATCACTCTCTGTAACTCTCAGTCAAAGGAAGCATTAGTCTCTCCGGATGTTTTATCCATTTCGTTGCATCCTTCCCATTCGCTGTGGAAATAGGTCTGCATTTATTGGATGCTATTGGAACTCGGCATTACAGTACACTGGTTCGTATGAAACCGCTACTGGAAGAATCGTGCAGAGATTTGGGGTTGGCCGCATAATCAATACAATGAAACTACTCCACCTTCAGGCGATAGCCGATGCCGGGTTCGGTGACAAGGTAAGTGGGTTTCAAAGGATCATCTTTCAGCTTCTGGCGCAAATGCTGCATGTGGATACGCAGGTAATTGTTGTTTTCCTGGCTGTACTTGCCCCATACCTCCTGCAATAGCTGGGAATACGTTACAACCTTTCCGGCATGTTGTATCAGGATGGAGAGCAACTGATACTCAATGGGAGTGAGGTGTATTCCTTCTCCTGCCAGCATTACCAGCCGTTTGGCACGATCTACTTTCAAGTCTCCTTGGATAAAGGTTTCGTTCTCACTGGTTTCCGTACGGTGTGCATGACGTAGCGCCACCTTGATGCGCGCCAACAGTTCGCCCAAACCAAACGGCTTGGTGAGATAATCATCCGCGCCGTTTTCCAGTGCCTTGATTTTATCCTGCTCCTGGCCGCGCGCGGAGAGCACGATAATCGGAAGCGCGCTCCATTCGCGTATGCGACGGATGATCTCCTGGCCGTCCATATCCGGCAGGCCGAGATCGAGAATCACCAGTTCCGGCCGGGAAGCGGTCGCTTGTTGCAGCCCCTCGTGTCCGGTCGCGGCAAGGATTGGCTTATACCCGTTCGTTTTCAGGGAGAGTGTCAGGAAGCGGCGGATTTCCGGTTCGTCCTCGATCACCAAAACAGGTATGATTGGCGTTTCAGTGGTGTGTTTCACAGGCATTATTTTTGCTGCTTGGGTAGCGTAAAATGGAAGCTGGCCCCGCCGGTCTCATTGTTTTCCACCCACATGCGCCCGCCATGCACCTCGACGATGGCTTTGCAGATCGGCAGTCCAAGACCCAGCCCGCCTTGCGGGCCTTTATAAAATTTCTCAAGTACATGCGAGATGTCTACTTTAGAAATGCCGGGGCCGTTATCGGATACGGCCACTTCCACCTGATCGCCTGCATCCATAACCGTGATACGGATGGTTGCCTTTTCACCGGCATACTTGGCGGTATTTTCCAGCAGGTTGATGAATACCTGTTCGATGAGCAGACCGTCCATTTCTATGAGCGCGCCTGTAGAGACCTTGGTTTCTACCTTTCGGTCCTTGAGCGTTTCTTCCAGTCTGAGCAGAGCGGAGCCGATCAGTTCGGCCAGGAAATAGGGTTGCTTGTTCAAAGTCACTTTTCCGGATTCCAGACTGGAAATATCAAGCAGATTGGTGACGATTTTTGCCAGTCGTGCGCTTTGATCATGGATGGCGCGCAGCGTATCTTTCACTTTCACAGGCAGTTTTGCGCGGGCAAGCAGCAGGCTGCTGGATAGTCCAGTAATGGAGGCAAGTGGAGTACGCAGATCGTGCGATACGGAACTGAGCAGCACGTTGCGCAGTTTCTCGCCCTCCATCTCGACGCGCTGTTTCTCGGCTTCGCCCGCGATGGTGGCACGTTTGAGCGAGGAAGCAAGAATAGCGGCGAACGCCTCAAGCAGCCGCCGGTCATCGGCGTCTAGGCGCGGAGCTCCGGAAGGCATAAGCCCGAGGACGCCGATCACCTGACCCTCCACCAGCAGGGGCAGATATACTCCTTTTGCGCTGGGCATGGTATCGGTTCCGAAACCGGCTTCCCGCCCGTTCTCAAACGCCCATTTCGCGGTACTGCGCTCGCGGAAATCTACCGCTGCATCGTTGCCGGAGATAACGCTCAGCTCACGATTCTCGGCGGGATACCAGACTGTGATTACCGCATCGAACACTTCGCCTATGTAACGCGCGGCTTCGGTCGCCATGTTTTCGTGCCCGCGCGTGGCGGAAAGCGTTTTAGCCAGCGCGAACAAATGACTCTGTTCCCGTTCTGTCTCACGATAGAAACCAGCCTGGAGCCGCAACCGCGAGGCCATCGAGCCGATGACAAGACCCGTGAACAGCATGGTGGCGAAGGTGAAATAATGGCCTGCGCCGGACACATGAAGCGTATAGTATGGCTGGGTAAAGAAAAAGTTGAAAGCGATCACACTGAGCAGCGATACCAGCAGCGATGGCAAAATGCCGAACTTCGCGGCCACGCCGACCACGCCG
>CAZXYG010000019.1:11555-15760 GCA_964644885.1 uncultured Rickettsiales bacterium | reverse complement strand
ACGCCAGTTAGCTCTCGGCGTGGCGGTTTCGGTAATCACGCCGATTTCAATGTTATGGCTCTCGTGAATCAATTGCCCGGCCAGCGTGCCGATCAGAAGTTTTTGCAGCCGGGTTTTATGCGGCCTTCCCAGAAGAATACGGGTGACGCCGTTGGCGTAGGCAAACGCAAGGATTTCATCGGCGGCATCGTCGCCTTTGATGGTATGGACGGCAGCGCCCATGTTTTCGGCCAGTTGCAGATTCCGTTGCACGGTTTCCCTGGCTTTTTTGCCGAGGCGGGTGTGGCGCGCGGTCTCGACATAGAGAGCGAGCCAGGGGATTTTCATGCGCGTGGCGAACCGCTTGCCGTGGCGAATAACGCGTGTGGAGAGCGCATCATGCCCCACGCAGACCATCAATTTTTCTGCAATGGAGCTGTCACGCAGTCCCTGGCTGGCGCTTTCGACACCCATCTGCGCGTCCACGCGCTCGGCGGTACGGCGCAGCGCCAGTTCGCGCAGCGCGATCAAATTGCGCTTCTTGCAGAAATGTTCGGCGGCGCGTTTCTGAGCCATTTCTGCAAGATAGACTTTTCCTTCCTTGAGGCGTTTCAGAATCTCATCGGTGGGCAAATCCACCAGCGCGATATGGTTGGCCTGATCGAAAATGGTATCGGGCACGGTTTCACGCACCTGGATGCCGGTGATGCGCGCCACCAGATCGTTCATGCTTTCCAGGTGCTGCACGTTGAGCGTGGTATAGACGTCGATGCCGTCGCCCAGTAGTTCCTCCACGTCCTGCCAGCGCTTGGGGTGGCGGGAACCGGGAGCGTTGGTATGCGCGAGTTCATCGACGAGAATCAGGGAAGGTTTGCGCACGATGGCGGCATCGAGATCGAATTCTTCCACCATAACGCCACGATGAGCAGTTTTTGTGCGCGGAATCTGCGGGAGGGTTTCCAGCATTTTCGCGGTTTCACCGCGCCCGTGGGTTTCGACGATTCCCACCACCACGTCGGTTCCTTCCTGGGCACGCTGGCGGGCATCGTTCAGCATGGCGTAGGTTTTGCCCACACCCGCGCACGTGCCGAAAAAGATTTTGAGGCTGCCACGGTTAGAGACACCCCGTTCCTGGCTTACTTTTTCGAGCAGTTTATCGGGATCGGGGCGTTCCATGCACGGGTGGCCAGTGGTTAGAATCCAGTGATATAATAGTTTTCGTTACGCTTCGCGCAATCATGTCACCGGACTCCGGATTCTGGCCCCTGAGATCCATCCAGTTCCAGGTTCAGCATCAGGACGTTTACTGTCGGTTCGCCAAGCAATCCGAACAGGCGGTTCTCGGTATGTTTTTTGATAAGGTTTTGGACAATTTCGCCACTTAATCCCCGTGCCCTGGCTACGCGCCCAAGCTGGTATTGCGCTGCTCCAATGCTAATATGTGGGTCGAGTCCGCTGCCAGAAGCGGTTACCAGATCCACCGGAATAGGCCGGATGTTTTCCGGGTCTGCTTTCTTCAACGCGGCGATGCGCGTTTTTACCGCGTCCAGAAGGGCGGGATTGCTGTTGCCGAGATTCGAGCCGGTGGAAGCTGCCGCGTTATACGGCACGGGGCCGGTGGCGGAAAGCCTGCCCCAGAAATATTCCGGTTTGTTGAACTGCTGACCGATCAGTGTCGAACCCACCACCTTGCCGTTATTGACAATCAGGGAGCCGTTCGCCTGGAGCGGAAAAGCAAGTTGAGAAATGCTCGTCACCACGGCGGGATAAATGCCTCCCAGAATCACGGTAAAGGCCAGGAGGAATGTGACCGTGGGGCGGAAGGTTTGAAACAAATAATGCATGGCGCTATCTCCTTTACGCAAGACCTATGGCGGCGATCAGCACATCGATCGCCTTGATGCCGATGAACGGCACGATAACGCCGCCCAGGCCATAAACCAGCGCATGTTTCCTGAGCAGGGCGGAAGCGCCGATGGGACGGTATTTTACACCCTTGAGCGCCAGTGGGATCAGCGCGATGATGATGAGCGCGTTGAAAATAACGGCCGAGAGAATAGCGCTTTCCGGCGAGGCAAGCCCCATCACGTTGAGCGCGGCCAGCGCTGGGTAAGTGCTGGCGAAGGCCGCCGGGATGATGGCAAAATACTTCCCGATTATCACCCTTACGCAAGTATTGACGGGAGGCAGTCAAGGGTGTATTAGCGGAGCGTGGGAAAAGAATACACAAAAAAGCTCCTCTCGGAAGCGTGGAATGGTGCACTCACTTTCTTTCTTAAAGGAGAGTGCCCAGTGACTATATCAAGAGCGGCGCTAGGCGCAATTATACTTCTTTTTATTACTTATATCTTCTTTAAGCCGCAACTTATTGAAGTCTTAGTTGGCCTTATCTTGATACCTATAGCAGTGTTCCTGTTGGCGTTTTTCTTCTTTTTTATACGCGCGCCATATAAGGTTCACAGAGAGCAAGAAAGTAAAATCACTGCTTTGAAGGAGAATGATACGGAAAGGCGTAAGAAATGGGAAGCATTATGCGCTATGAATGTATGTCTTTCTAAGGGAATGTCTATGTTATTCAGGCCTACTTGCGATAACCAACAGTTACAAAAAGAGCTTCCTGATTTTACTAAGGAATGTCAGGATGCCATTAGGAGAATCTCAAACGAAGAGGCGGAAAACTTCGAGAGAATGGGAAGTGCTGATGCTCCGTGGAGTGCGTTGCGGGCTAAAGTAGAAAATCTGAGAAATATCATATGTAGACATGCCAAGAGTATTTATGAAGAAAAAACTCACCCTTAAAAAAGCCATAGAAACCGGCAAGCTCGAACAGTTCATCAAAGAGCATGAAGGGCAGGAGTATGACCCCGCCAAGTTCGATGCTACTTTGAAGACACTTTTGGGAACTTCGACAGAAGCTCAGGGAGCATCTGCGCCGGATTCTTCCGGGAGTTATAGCGGTACTCGAACTCCCCGGCGTAAGAAGAAAGGTGCTTAGGCGACACATGCACATGCGTTCCCTTGATAGACAGTTGCAGCCTCGACCAGAACCCCTCAAGGCTGTTCACATGCACGTTGCCCCGGACATATTCTTCCGCGCCGTGCTTGACGGTTTCATGCGTATAGCCTTTATCATCCAAACCGCTATAGGAGCGCAGTTCATCCGAGTGAATCTCGCTGCCCTTCGTGACATTATCCTCAATAAGCGGCTGCAAGGTTTTCTTGCGGACGTTCGGGACAACCTTTGTCATTACGTCACCATCCCGCTGCAACATGCCAAACACAACTGTCTTGCCAGCGGCACCACGGCCACGTTTACCCGGCCTGTGTCCGCCTATCATGGTTTCGTCCACTTCCACGATACCGGAAAGCGGGTCATCACCATCCACAAACGCCATGTGCTTTCTAATCTGGTGCCCCATACGCCACGCCGTTTTATAGGGAAGGCCAAGCTGCCTTTCCAGTTCCTTCGCCGGAACGCCGTGCCTGCTTACGGAGAAAAGATAGATAGCGAAAAACCACAGTTGCAGGGAAAGGTGCGTATCCTGAAAGAGCGTACCCGCCGCCGGGTAGATATGGTCTCCGCAGAACTGGCAGGCAAAAGCCTTGCGATTCGTCATGCGATAGAAGCGCGATTCCCGGCCACACTTGCGGCATGTATGTTCAAGCCCGTAGCGCACGTCCATAAGGTGCGCGAGGCAGGAATCATCATCCGGGAACTGCTTGAAGAACTGTACAAACGAAGGGTTTTTCATGGGTATCCTCTCTTGATAAGAGGATATTACACTAACTGCATACTTGTATCAAGGTGATAATCGGGTTAATTTTTGCCAGTCCCTGGCAACACCTCGGATTTCAGGTATTATAGGGAATAGTCACGGTACACATTCTCCAAAAACTCCTGTTATTTTTGTAAATTTCCCTGTATTTTTCTCTGCTATGGGGTGAGAGTGGTTATCGACTGACTCCATCCACCGCCATATACAACCGCCCAGTGTACTTCTGGCGGTTGTACAGCCTTTTAGAGAATTTCATTGGATAACTATCCCAAGCGCTAAGCCTCCGGCTCTGCCGGAGGCTTAGCGCTTGGGATAGTTATAGAGGGTTTTTGCTGGGTAAATTCGTACCATGCGCGAATCATAGCCTGAATAAAAATAGTTTTGGGGCTGACTGGCCTGCCATTTTTATGTTCCATGAATGTTTTGGGGATCGTATCACACGCTTTTTTA
>CAZXYG010000019.1:9510-11545 GCA_964644885.1 uncultured Rickettsiales bacterium | reverse complement strand
GGTGTTTTTCTCTAAACTGCAGTGACAATTGCAGACTTCACTGCACATAAAAACCATAAAACTCAATTTCTTTCTTTAACAGATTCAGACTGGATATTACGCGTTTCAGATTTCTCGATAGATTCGCAATATCTTCCAAGAAAGGGTCCAACTGCATTTGGTTTTTCCGAGCATGATAAAAATACAGTGCCTGATTGAGGCGATGCGCAAGCGCTTCAGATTGGTTTTCCGTCAGCTTGCGTTTTCCGCTCTTCTCAATAAAATCCTTCAAATTTTTCAGATCAGCAGCGGAATATTCTTTCATGGAAAAAGACCGTTGGCATGCTTACTATGTGTTTACTGGATAAAATATGGAGTATAAGGATTGCGCAATAGCCCATTGAAACATATGGTGCCGCTGGAGAGAATCGAACTCTCGACCTCAGCCTTACCAAGGATGCGCTCTACCTCTGAGCTACAGCGGCATGTGCTGTTTGTTAGAGGGCGCTAGGTTTAGCCGATCGCGGCGCGGAGCGCAACTTCAATTCACACTTTCCGCTTCCCTGTCGCCATTTCTTTGCTATACTCCGCCCGCATGCGCGCCCCGGCCTCATCACGCCATAATCCTGCTTTTTCCTCCCCAAGGCGCGAAGATCGTTTGATAGCGGCGCTCCGTGAAAATCTGAAGCGGCGTCAGAAACGCACGAAACCCGGAGCTACGTCATCCCGCCAATAGAGCCAGAGCGTTTCCTTGTCGGATGATAAAAAAAAGTCCAAACGGCAGCTTGAGAAAGAGCAGAAAATCAAGCATCCGCTGCTCAATCGCAAAGAGCGCGACCGACGAGCATGGCAGGCTCATCAACACCAGCAGGAAGCAGCGAAACCGCAGCAGCAGGACGGTCCGATGGGCGGATTCTCCAAGCCTGCAAACAACCCAGCCGTGGAAACAGACATGATGAAACCCTTGAGCAGCATGCGCGGGCGCATACTGAAAAGCCGCGCCAAAATGAAGGCAAAGTGGAAAGAACGCTGATTTTGCCGCGCGCGGCGTTCGTATAGATAACCGAGAAGCAAACATGGACCAGATCAAAATCCGCGGCGGCGTTCCGTTGCAAGGGAAAATCGAGATCGGCGGCGCTAAGAACGCGGCGCTGCCGCTGATGGCCGCCTGCCTGCTTTCCGATAAGCCCGTGACACTTACCAATATCCCGCATCTGGCCGATATTACCACCATGGCCAATCTGCTGGTGCATCTCGGCGTCGAGTTGGGGCTGGAGGGCCGTAGCGGCCAGGGCCAATTTTCTGGCCGTACTCTGAAGCTGGATGCGTCAAAGGTCGCAAACACCACCGCGCCTTACGATATCGTGCGTAAAATGCGCGCTTCGGTGATCGTGCTGGGACCTCTGCTGGCGCGATTCGGCCATGCGGAAGTATCGCTGCCCGGCGGCTGCGCCATCGGCACGCGCCCCATCGACCTGCATCTCAAGGGACTTGAAACGCTGGGGGCGGAAATAACCTTGGAAGAAGGCTACGTAAAAGCCGCCGCCAAAAAAGGCTTGCGCGGCGCGGAAGTTGTCTTCCCCTGGGTTTCCGTGGGCGCAACGGAAAATATCCTGCTCGCCGCCACGCTGGCCCAGGGCACAACCGTGCTGAAAAATGCCGCGCGCGAACCGGAAATCAGCGATCTCGCGGCATTCCTGAACCAGATGGGAGCCGCAATATCAGGCGCGGGCACGGATACTATCACCATTGAGGGAGGCACCTCTTTCCGGGACACTACATACAATGTCCTGGCGGATAGAATCGAGGCTGGAAGCTATGCCGTCGCCGCCGCTATCACGGGGGGCGAAATTGATTTGTCCGGCATCAATCCCTCTATCATGGGAGCCACCATAACAGCGCTCGAACAGGCAGGGGCGCGCATCATCCCCGTGGAAGGGGGGGTAAAAGTCATCGGGCAAGAAAGAATCCGCCCCATCACGATCGAAACCGCTCCATACCCCGGCTTTGCCACGGACATGCAGGCACAGATGATGGCTCTGCTTTGCCTGGCGGA
>CAZXYG010000019.1:5715-9500 GCA_964644885.1 uncultured Rickettsiales bacterium | reverse complement strand
GCGGAAGGCACTTCCCGCATCACCGAAACCATTTTCGAAAACCGCTTCATGCACGTGGCGGAATTGACGCGCATGGGCGCCGACATTCATGTCGAGGGCCACACCGCCGCCATACGTGGCGTAAAAACCATGCAACCGGCGGCAGTGATGGCCACCGACTTGCGCGCCTCAGTCTCGCTGGTGCTGGCGGCATTAGCCACCAAAGGCGAAACCATCATTAACCGCGTCTATCACCTCGACAGAGGCTACGAGTTCATCGAAGCCAAGCTGGCCGCCTGCGGCGCGGATATTAGAAGAATGCGGGGGCAATAAACATCATGCCTGCTAGCGGGCTTTATCTATGAGTTCCAAAACCTCAAGCGATGAAAGCGTTCCGGAATCGATAGCAGAATGCGGAGCAATAGGTATATAGGCATCTGTGCCGTTTTCACATTCTATTCTTCCTCGAACTGCATTGCAGCCAGGCGGGAATAGAGCGCGCCCTGGCGCATCAGCTGCTTGTGCGTGCCTTCGGCTTCGATCGCACCCTGGTTGAACACCAGGATGCGGTCGGCGCCCAGCACGGTCGCAAGGCGGTGCGCGATCACCAGAGTGGTGCGCCCCCGCATGAGCGTTTCCAAAGCCGCCTGTACCAACTTCTCGTTCTCGGCATCGAGCGCGTTGGTGGCCTCGTCGAGCAGCAGCACCTTTGGGTTTTTCAGCACCGCGCGCGCGATGGCGATGCGCTGGCGCTGCCCACCGGAGAGCATCACGCCTTTCTCGCCCAGCGGCGTATCGTAGCCCTGCGGCAATGCGAGGATAAAATCATCGGCGCGCGCAGCCTTTGCCGCCGCCATAATCTCCTCATTGCTGGCTTCGATATTGCCGTAACGGATATTGTCGCACGCCGTGCCGGAGAAAATCACCGGCTCTTGCGATACCAGCGCATAGTGCCGCCGAAGACTCTGAATATCCAACGCATCCACAGCAACGCCATCCAGTGTGATTTTTCCTTCGTTCACATCATAGAATCGCAGCAAAAGCTGAAAAATCGTGCTCTTGCCCGCACCGCTCGGCCCTACCAACGCCACGGTTTCCCCCGCTTTCACTTTGAAGGATACCTCACGCAACACTGTCGATTCCGGCCTGCCGGGATAGGCAAAAGAAACCTTCTCGAATGCGATCGCTCCTTTCGCCTTATGAGGCAAGGGAACAGGTCTTGCGGGCGGCATTACGGCAGGAACGGCTTGCATAAGCTCCATCAGGCGCTCGGCGGCTCCACCGGCGCGTTGCAAATCGCCCGCCACTTCGGAAAGCGCGCCGAACGCGCCTGCTACCAAAAGCGAATAAAATAGAAACGCCGAAAGTTCGCCAAAGCTCATTTCCCCGCGCAGCACGTCATGCCCGCCCGTCCACAACACAAAACTCACCGCACCGAATGCAAGCAGAATCACGAGCGCGGTAAGCAGCGCGCGCAGGCGCACACGCTCCATTGCCGCGAGATAGGCGTCTTTCACGCGGCTGGAGAAACGCTGATATTCATACTCTTCCCGCCCGAAAGCCTGCACGGTTTTTATGGCATTCACGGTTTCCTCCACGCTCCCAGCAATTTCCGCCACGCGCTTCTGCGCCACCCGCGAAAGCCGGCGCACCTTGCCGCCAAGAAATAAGATGGGAAACACCACCACCGGCACCGCGACAGCTATAGTCACGGCCAGCTTGGCGCTGGTCAGCACCAGCATCGCGATGCCGCCGATGAGCAGCAGCACGTTGCGCGCCGCGATCGCCAGGCTGCTGCCCATGACGAATTGCAACAGCGTGGTATCCGCAGTCATGCGCGAGATGATCTCGCCGGTGCTGGAAGTTTCATAAAACTGCGGAGAAAGCCGCATCAGATGGCGATATACGTCACGGCGGATATCGGCTGCCACCCGCTCGCCGAGCTGCGTTACAAAGTAAAACCGCGCATAACTGGCAGCGGCCAACACCACCGCAATGCCAAGCAAAAATAAGAACGCCTGATTGAGAAACCTCGTCTCCCCGCTGCCGAATCCACTATCCACAAGGAAATGGATGCCCTGGCCAAGCCCCAGCACCGCCCCGGACGATATCACCAGCGCCACGCACGCGCCCACCACCGGCATCCGGTATCGAAACAGATAACGGAACAGCGGCCTGAGGCTCTGTATCCGGCCTTTCTCAAGTTCCATGCGTCGTTGTGCGGGCTGCATTAGGGGACGTCGTCAAATTAAGAGGGCATGCTTGTTTAATGTGACGGCACCCCCCTGAAATCAAGATTATTCCAGTTCGATGCCGGCGAGCTTGTTCAGATCCGTGGAAAGCACTTCCTCAAGCGGGATACCGTCTGAGAGGCACCATTCGTCCTGGTCCTCGTCGTAGGAAAAATAACTGGCCCCGGAAGCCGGCGAAGACATCCAGATGCGCGTGGAAGGCGCATGCTTGTTGATCACGATCTCGTTACCGTCCGGCAAGACAATAGTCAATACGCCATCAAGCAAGTCGGCCTCCAGAACGCCTTCGCTGTCCGCCATCTCAATGGCTTCGGCAAGGTGTTCCAGAACCGTATCGGCTAGCTCATGGAAATTAGATTCGTCCATGCGCGCTATTGTAAATTCAGAAAGCACCGATTGCAAAGCGAAAATCTCCCTTGCATTCGAACAGCCCCGCAGGTATAAGGATGCTCCCTTTTCCGGCGCGCACCGGCTTTGGCATGCCGTGCCGCCGCATCGTTCAACCTCTCGTTCATGGAGATGCAAATGCCAAAGTTGAAAACCAAGAGCGGCGCCAAGAAGCGTTTCTCGCTCACCGCCAAGGGCAAAGTGCGCGGCAACCAGGCGGGCAAGCGCCATGGCATGGTAAAGCGCACCAAGGCCCAGATCCGCAACCAGCGCGGCACCACTATCCTGTGCGAGTCCGATGCCGGAATCGTGCGTCAATTCCTGCCTTACGGAAGGAAATAAGCCATGTCACGCTCCACCAATAAACCGGCCAGCCGCGCCCGGCGCAAACGCACATTAGAACGCGCCAAAGGCTACCGCGGCCGCTCCAAGAATTGCTTCCGCATTGCCAAAAACCGCTTGGAAAAAGCGCTGCGCTATTCTTACCGCGACCGGCGCCGCAAGAAGCGCGATTTCCGCCGCCTGTGGATCCAGAGGATCAACGCCGGCGTGCGCGCCCACGGCCTCAATTATTCCCAACTCATCAACGGGTTGAAACTCGCAGGCATCGAGATCGACCGCAAGGTGCTGGCGGGCCTGGCCATGGATAATCCCGATGCTTTCACGGCTATCGTGGAGCAGGTCAAAGCCGCACTGGAAAAGAAAAAGGCGGCCTAGACAACAGTTCTACTGTGAGGAGCAGGTGGCGTGCCACTCGCGGATAATCTCAGCGCTATCCTGAACGCAGCGAAAGAAGCCGTCGTCCGCGCCCGCGATATGCAGGCGTTGGAGGCAGCGCGCGTCGCCTATCTGGGAAAATCCGGCGTTATTTCCGAGAAAATGAAGCTGCTCGGCACCCTTCCGCCCGAGGAACGCAAGCAGTTCGGCGCTTCGCTGAATATACTGAAAGAGGAAGTCACTGCCTTGCTTTCCGCCGCGCGCGAAATGCTAGAAAAAGCCGAAATTAAAACAAGGCTCAAACAGGAATCGGTGGATGTCACCCTGCCTATCAGGCCGGAGAGCAAAGGCTCCATCCACCCTGTTTCGCGAGTTATCGACGAAGTCACGGACATTCTCGGCGCGATGGGTTTCTCTGTGGCCGAAGGGCCGGAAATCGAAACGGAATTT
>CAZXYG010000019.1:1375-5705 GCA_964644885.1 uncultured Rickettsiales bacterium | reverse complement strand
GGAAATCGAAGATGATTGGCATAATTTTGAAGCGCTAAACTTTCCACCCAACCATCCAGCACGAGAGATGCAGGATACGTTTTTTCTCAAAGCACGCGAGGATGAAGCACCTCTTGTGCTACGCACCCATACCTCTTCGGTGCAGATACGCACGATGGAGGTCGGCAAGCCGCCCTTCCGATTCATCGCGGCAGGGCGCACCTATCGCTGCGATTCCGATATGACGCATACCCCCATGTTCCACCAGGTGGAAGGACTCCATATCGATAAGGACGTGAACATGGGCCATCTCAAGGGCTGCCTGAAGCGGTTCGTTGAAACGTTCTTTGGCGTGGCGGACGTGCCGGTGCGCTTCCGCCCCAGTTTCTTCCCGTTCACAGAGCCATCAGCGGAAATGGATATCGGCTGCGTGCGCGAGGGCGGCGAGCTGAAAATAGGCGCGGGCCGCGACTGGCTGGAGATACTCGGCTGCGGCATGGTCCACCCCAACGTGCTGAAAAACGCAGGCATCGACCCGCAGAAATGGCAGGGATTCGCTTTTGGCATGGGCATTGAGCGCCTCGCCATGTTGAAATACGGCATCCCAGACCTGCGTACCTTTTTTGAATCCGACGTGCGGTGGCTGAATCACTATGGATTCGCGCCATGAAATTCTCTCTTTCCTGGCTCAAGGATCACCTGGATACAAGGGCATCGCTCGCAAAAATCACCGAGACGCTCACCGCCATCGGCCTGGAAGTGGAATCCGTCAGCGACCGCTCGGCGGAACTAGCGCCATTCCGCGTAGCAAAAATCATCGAAGCAAAGCAACACCCCAATGCCGACCGGCTGAAACTCTGCACCGTGGATACGGGCAAGGAAACGCTCCAGATCGTCTGCGGCGCCGCCAATGCCCGCGACGGGCTGAAAGTGGTGTTGGCTCCGGTAGGCACCACGATCCCCGCAAGCGGCATGGTGATTCGTAACGCCAAGATTCGCGACGTGGAAAGCAGCGGGATGCTCTGCTCCGCCAGTGAATTAGGGTTGAGCGAAGAGAGTCAGGGCATAATCGAACTCCCGGAGGAGGCGAAAGTGGGCGCGCCTTTCGCACCGCTTTACGGCCTTGACGACCCGATCATTGAAATCGCCGTAACACCTAATCGCGCCGATTGCCTTGGCGTGCGCGGCATCGCGCGCGACCTCGCAGCGGCGGGGCTGGGAACATTTACAAAGCTATCGGTGGAAACCGCCTCGGTAAAAGAAAAACTAAAGAAAGGAACATTCAGGCCGGAGATTACCGTATCCATTCACACTGACAAATGCACATTCTTTATCGGAAGGCTTATCCGAGGCGTCCGCAATGGGCCAAGCCCGCTATGGTTGCAAAACCGCCTGCGTGCCATCGGTCTGAAGCCCATTTCCGCGCTGGTGGATATCACCACCTATCTTACCTTTGATCTTGGTCGCCCGGCGCATGTCTACGATGCCGCAAAACTGCAAGGCAATCTCACCGTGCGTAACGCCGGAAAGGGTGAAAAACTACTGGCGCTGAACGACAAAGAGTACGCGCTGGAGGAAGGCATGGCCGTGATTGCCGACGATTCCGGCCCGGTGGCCTTAGGCGGAATCATCGGAGGCAAAGCCACGGGTTGCACAGAGCACACAACAGACGTATTCCTCGAAATTGCCTTGTTCGATACCATCGCCGTCGCCTCTACGGGCCGCACATTGCAGATCGATTCCGATGCGCGTCACCGTTTTGAGCGCGGTGTAGACCCAGCCTTCCTGAAACAGGGAGCTGAAATGGCGACCGCGATGATTCTGGAGTTTTGCAGCGGCGAGGCCAGCGAACCCATCATCGCCGGGAAAGAACCGAACTGGGAACGCAGCATTGCCCTACGGGAAACTCATATTGCAGAGCTGACAGGCGTAACACCCGCGAAAGCGGAAACAAAACGCATTCTCAAAGCGCTGGGATTCACGACGCAGAAAACAGCCAAAGGCTGGAAGGTTTCCGTGCCCTCCTGGCGCAGCGATATAACCCAGGAAGCCGATCTGGTGGAGGAAATCATCCGCATCCACGGCTACGATAAAATTCCGGCATTGCCCGTGCCTTTCGTTTTCGCGCAGCAAATACTTTCCCCCCGGCAGCAATGCGTACGTGAAACCCGCCATATTTTGGCTACAAAAGGATTAAAGGAAATAATTAGTTATTCATTTTTATCGTCTGAATTGCTTAAATTATTTAATATATATAAAGTATCTCTTGAACTCAGCAATCCTATCAGCGCCGATCTCGATGCGTTGCGCTCCGCGATCCTGCCTAATCTGCTCGAAGCGCTGCGGAAGAACGCCGCGCGCGGTTATTATGATCTCGCCTTGTTCGAAATCGGGCCGGTATTCATGGAAGCGAAGCCGGGCGCGCAACAACAAGTGGCGGCGGGCATCCGGAGCGGCATGGCGCTTCCGCGCAACCCTCATGAACCCGCGCGCATGTCGGATGTATTCGACGCTAAGGCCGACGCGCTGGCGGCGGTCTCCACGTTCATCAATCCCGAAAATCTCTGCGTGGAACAGGGCGCGTACGCCAGCTACCATCCCGGCCGCTCCGGCACACTGAAACTCGGCACTGCCGTCATCGGCTATTTCGGCGACGTGCATCCCGCCATTCTGCAAAAAATGGGGCTGCAACTGCCCGTGTCGGCATTCGAGATATTCCTCGACGCCCTACCCGAACCGCAGCGGAAACAGAACGCCGCCCGTCCGGCGCTCGCGCTCTCCAACTATCAGGCCGTGGAACGCGATTTCGCCTTCGTGGTGGACGCCTCCACCTCCGCCGCCGATATTCTCGCCGCCGTGAAACAGGCGGATAAAGGACTGATCGAATCCGTCACGCTCTTCGACATCTATGCCGGCAAGGGCGTGGAACAAGGCAAGAAATCCGTGGCCTTCTCCGTGCGCCTCCAGCCCTGCGACCGCACATTAACCGACGTGGAAATCGAAACCACCAGCGCCGCCATCATCAGCGCAGTCACAAAAACTACGGGCGGCAGGCTGAGGGAATAGCCCCCCAAAAAATTCACACGGCGTTAACGATCTATTAACCTTCTTGCACTAGAATCCCCTCTGGTGTGCAACGCATAGCAGTGAGAGGTTATGGGAGAGAACGACAAAAAAGAGAACAGCATAAGCACTGATATAGGACTCAAATTGGGGAACTATGTGCTACCCCCCATTAACAAAGACCCGGACGGCATTCCTTATGCAGGGAAAATACAAGATTCTTTTGTTGATGGAACACTGACAGGCGTTTTCAAAAACATCAACATTCATGCCGGTGCAATGGTCTTTAACGGCGATCCAAAACGCTACCAAACAGACTATTCCTTTTCCGCCGGCGCCGGTATTAAGCTCGACAATATGATTGTTCAGACTTTTGCCCGTCATATACATATGCCAGACACTAAAGCGGATGACCGGCTGGCACTCTCCGGCTCCGTTTCCCAAGCGCTTGGGAAACAAGGACAGACCGTCAGCATTCATGCAACGCATATCGATTTCGGAAACGACAACACATACCGCGATATCGGCGTATTCTGGCAGAATATAGGCAGCACCACAGCGCTGAATCCGGTAAAACTAAGCCTTAGCACACTTAGCGTGCGATACATCAATAGCGATCTTAAACTTCCTCCATTCCAGCGCGTAGAAGGCGAGCAATGGGAGGTAGCAGCCAAAGGCGAGGCAGCAATCGGTAAGAATCTGAGCGTAGGTCTTACCGGGCGGTATAACACGCTGACACAAGATTGGGGCGCGATGCCTGAAGTCAGATGGAAACCGAATCAGAGCCTTTCCATCAGTGGACGGGCGAATATCTATCCAGAGAATGTTCAAATGGCCTTACTGTCGATAGCCTACGCACCCAGCATGAAGGGTAAGAATGGCGTATTTGCGGATATATTTCAGGGTACAAAAATGAGTCTCACCTTCTCGCCGCAAGTGAAATATGCACCTACTACACTGGAGAAAGATATCTACAAAGGATTGGTGCAAGCAAGCATTTCAAAAGGTTTCACGCTGGGAAACTGGTAAAATAACCATCTATCGTACGTCATGGTCTGAATTGCGCAATGATCATAGAGGCATCTTTTTTATCCCACAAGAATAGATCCCCCCTATAGTTTTTGCGCCTGCAAAAACTCGGGGGATGACACCGGAGAAAAATAAAACGCATTTATTTACTTTCTCCCCCATCCCCCCTATAACCCCGCGCATGACGGCAGATCCATCGAAAATCCGCAATTTCGCCATCATCGCGCATATCGACCACGGCAAATCAACGCTGGCCGAC
>CAZXYG010000019.1:0-1365 GCA_964644885.1 uncultured Rickettsiales bacterium | reverse complement strand
ACAGGCTCATCCAGCGCTGCGGCGGGCTGGCCGACCGCGAGATGAAAGAGCAGGTGCTCGACAACATGGATATCGAGCGCGAGCGCGGCATCACCATCAAGGCGCAGACCGTGCGGCTCACATACAAAGCGCGCGACGGCGAAACCTATATCCTCAACCTGATGGATACGCCGGGCCACGTCGATTTCGCCTATGAAGTCAGCCGTTCGTTGGCCGCCTGCGAAGGCTCGCTTCTGGTGGTGGACGCCAGCCAGGGCGTCGAGGCGCAGACGCTTGCCAACGTCTACCAGGCGGTGAATAACAATCATGAAATCATCCCGGTGCTCAATAAGATCGACCTGCCCGCCGCCGAACCGGAAAGGGTAAGGCAACAAATCGAGGACGTAATCGGATTGGACGCCTCCGGCGCGATCCCAGCCTCGGCCAAAACCGGCATCGGCACCGACGATATTCTCGAGGCCATCGTGCAACATATTCCCGCGCCCAAGGGCGAGGCCAACGCGCCGCTCAAGGCGCTGCTGGTGGATAGCTGGTACGATCCCTATCTCGGCGTGGTGATTCTGGTGCGCATCGTGGACGGCGCGCTGAAGAAGGGCATGCGCATCCGCATGATGGCGCGCGAGGCGGTCTATGACGTAGAGCAAGTGGGCATTTTCAACCCCAAGAAAGTAATGGTGCAGGAGCTTGGTGTCGGCGAGGTAGGATTCTTGACCGCTTCGATCAAACAGGCAAGCGATTGCCAAGTGGGCGACACCATCACCGATGACCGTAACCAGACCAGCGCGCCCCTGCCCGGCTTCAAGCGCACGCAGCCGGTGGTATTCTGCGGGCTGTTCCCGGTGGACGCAGGCGAATTCGACCATCTCCGCGACAGCCTCGCCAAGCTGCACTTGAACGACGCCAGTTTCGAATACGAGATGGAAACCTCCGCCGCGTTGGGGCTTGGCTTCCGTTGCGGTTTCCTGGGTCTGCTGCATCTGGAGATCGTGCAGGAGCGGCTGGCGCGGGAGTTCGATCTCGATCTCATCACCACCGCGCCCAGCGTGCTCTACCGCGTGCATACCCACAAGGGCACGGTGATCGAGTTGCATAATCCCGCCGACATGCCAGAGCCTAACCATATCGAGCGCATCGAAGAACCTTGGATTTCCGCCACCATCCTCACGCCGGACGCCTATCTCGGCACTATCCTGGCGCTGTGCACCGGGCGGCGCGGCGTGCAGAAAACCCTCACCTACGCGGGCGAGCGCGCCATGCTGGTCTACCGCCTGCCGCTCAACGAAGTGGTCTACGATTTCTACGACCGGCTGAAATCCGGCAGCCGCGGCTATGCCAGCTTCGACTGGGAGCTGGACGGCTACGAGG
>CAZXYG010000018.1:27590-34109 GCA_964644885.1 uncultured Rickettsiales bacterium | reverse complement strand
CTATCACCGAGAAAGCCCTGGAAGAAATGCCGCGTGCCAAGTGGTGGCAGGTCGCCATCGGTAACGAGAAAGCCAATGCAGCAATCGAAGCGCTTAAGAAGCAGCATGAGGAAATTATCAAGCGGCTGGAAAATCGTCTGAAAGATAAAATTTCCAAAGTACAGGACGGTGACGACCTGCCCTCCGGCGTACTCAAGATGGTGAAAGTGTTCGTGGCGGTGAAGCGCAAGCTTCAACCCGGCGACAAAATGGCGGGCCGCCATGGCAACAAGGGTGTGATCTCGCGTATCTGCCCGGCAGAGGATATGCCGTATCTGGAAGACGGCACGCCTGTCGATATGGTGCTGAACCCGCTCGGTGTGCCCTCACGCATGAATGTGGGACAAATCATGGAAACACATCTGGGTTGGGCTTCAGCGGCATTCGGCAAACAGATACGCGGCGTGCTGGACAGCATCCGCGAAGGCGGCAAGAAGGCAGCCACACTGGATGACCTGAAAAACGCCGTCGCCTCGCACTATCCCGCCAAGCCGGACAAAACGGAAATCAAGGATATGAAAGAAGTGGAGATCCTGGAGCTCGCGGAGAATCTCACGGGTGGCATTCCCTTCGCCACGCCGGTATTCGACGGAGCCAAAGAAGAAGACATCGTCAAGCTGCTGAAGGACGCAGGCCTTAGCACCTCCGGCCAGGTGATACTTCATGACGGACGCACCGGCGAGCCGTTCGACCGCAAAGTGACGGTGGGCTACATTTATATCCTCAAGCTACATCACTTGGTGGACGATAAGATCCACGCACGCTCCATCGGACCATACAGCTTGGTAACGCAGCAACCTTTAGGCGGCAAATCGCATTTCGGCGGTCAGCGCTTTGGAGAAATGGAATGCTGGGCGCTGCAAGCATACGGAGCCGCCTACTCGCTCCAAGAAATCCTTACGGTGAAGTCGGACGACGTAGCAGGCCGCACCAAGGTGTACGAATCCATCATCAAGGGCGACCATACTTTCGAGTCCGGCATTCCGGAATCATTCCACGTGATGGTAAAAGAGCTACGCTCGCTGTGCCTGAACGTCGAACTGCAGAATTCGGAAGAAAAGCAGGAACAGAAAAAACCGACTCTGGAACAGGAAGCGCGCCTGTTCAAAAAAGCAAGCTAATCAGAAAAACGTTAGAGGATATCCCATGTACCAGGATTTGATGCAGTTTTTCGGTCAGAACAAGGCGGAGGAATTCGATCATATTCGCATCTCCATCGCCAGTCCCGAGAAAATCCGTTCGTGGTCATTCGGCGAGGTCAAGAAGCCTGAAACGATCAACTACCGCACGTTTAAACCGGAGCGCGACGGATTGTTCTGTGCCCGCATCTTCGGGCCGATCAAAGATTATGAATGTTTGTGCGGCAAGTATAAACGCATGAAATATCGCGGCATCGTCTGCGAGAAATGCGGCGTGGAAGTCACTACCTCCAAGGTGCGCCGCGAGCGCATGGGACATATTGAGCTGGCAAGCCCGGTGGTGCATATCTGGTTTCTTAAATCCCTGCCTTCGCGCATCGGTCTGCTGCTCGACGTGCCGCTCAAGGATCTGGAGAAGATTCTCTATTTTGAATCGTTCGTTATCACTGAGCCGGGGTTGACTTCCTTCACCTACGGCCAGCTTTTGACCGAAGACCAATACTACGAGGCGCAGGAGCAGTTCGGCGAAGAAACTTTCACTGCTTCCATCGGCGCCGAAGCCGTGCAGAAAATGCTTGCCAATGTCAACCTGGAGGAAGAAAAGCGCAAAATGCGCAACGAGCTCGGCGAAACCGTCTCGGATGTAAAACACAAAAAACTGGTGAAGCGCCTTAAGCTCGTGGAATCGCTGCTCGAATCCGGCAACAAAGCCGAATGGATGGTGCTCGACGTAGTGCCGGTAATTCCGCCGGATTTGCGTCCGCTGGTTCCGCTCGACGGCGGCCGGTTCGCCACATCCGATCTCAATGATCTCTACCGCCGCGTGATCAACCGCAACAACCGCCTGAAGCGGCTGCTGGAACTCAAGGCGCCGGATATCATCATCCGCAACGAAAAACGCATGCTGCAGGAATCCGTGGATGCACTGTTCGATAACGGCCGCCGCGGCCGCGTCATCAAGGATGCCAACAAGCGCCCGTTCAAATCCCTCTCCGACATGCTGAAAGGCAAGCAGGGCCGCTTCCGCCAAAACCTGCTCGGCAAGCGCGTCGATTACTCTGGCCGCTCGGTAATCGTAGTAGGGCCGGAACTCAAGCTGCATCAGTGCGGCATCCCAAAGAAAATGGCGTTGGAACTGTTCAAGCCGTTCATCTACGCAAAATTGGAAATGTACGGACACGCCACTACCATTAAAGTGGCAAAAAAAATGGTGGAGCTAGAACGCCCCGAAGTGTGGGATATTCTCGAAGAAGTCATCCGCGAGCATCCCGTGCTGCTTAACCGCGCCCCTACCCTGCACCGCCTTGGCATTCAAGCATTCGAGCCGATTCTCATCGAAGGCAAGGCCATACGCCTGCATCCGCTAGTCTGCACCGCCTTCAACGCCGATTTCGACGGCGACCAAATGGCCGTGCATGTACCGCTTTCCATCGAGGCGCAGTTGGAAGCCCGCGTGCTGATGATGTCCACCAACAACATTCTCAGCCCGGCCAACGGCAAGCCAATCATCGTGCCGACACAAGATATCATTCTCGGACTCTATTACCTTACCATGCAATTTGACGGCCAGCCTGGCGAAGGCAGGATATTTACCGACATCGGCGAAATCGAGCATGGGCTGGAGTGCAAAGCCATTACGCTGCACACCAAAATCCGCGCGCGCTACAAATCCGTCGACGCGCACGGCAATCCCAAAATTGAAACGGTGGAAACCACGCCGGGACGCATGATGATTGCCGAACTGCTGCCAAGGCACCCCAAGCTGCCGTTCAAGGTCATCAACAAGCAAATGACCAAGAAGGAAGTCAGCGGCCTGATCGAGGAAGTGTACCGCCAGTGCGGCCAGAAGACCACCGTGATCTTCGCCGACCATTTAATGAAACTGGGCTTCACCGCAGCATGCAAGGCAGGCATTTCGTTCGGCAAGGACGATATGATTATCCCGGACAACAAGCACGTGCATATTGAAAAGACGCTCAAGGAGGTCAAGGAGTTCGAAAAACAGTATACCGATGGCCTCATCACCATGGGCGAAAAATACAACAAGGTAGTGGACGCCTGGTCGCAATGCACCGACCGCGTCGCCAACGACATGATGAAACATATGTCCGGCGAAATCGCCAAAGATAAAAAGGCGCAGGGCCAGAGCAGCATCAATTCGATTTACATGATGGCGCATTCCGGCGCGCGCGGCTCGGCGGCACAAATCAAACAATTGGCGGGCATGCGCGGCCTGATGGCAAAACCTTCCGGCGAAATCATTGAAACGCCCATCATTTCAAACTTCAAGGAAGGCCTCAACGTTCTGGAATATTTCAATTCCACCCATGGAGCGCGTAAAGGCCTCGCGGATACCGCGCTTAAAACAGCCAATTCCGGCTATCTCACCCGCCGCCTGGTGGATGTGGCGCAGGACTGCGTCGTGCTGGAAGATGACTGCGGCACCAAGAACGGCTTGGTGGTAAAAGCTTATATTGAGGGCGGCGAAGTCGTGGTGCCGCTGCGCGATGCCATTCTCGGCCGTTGTTGCGCCAAAGATGTCAAACATCCTTCCACTAACGAACTGATCGTGGCATCGGGCCAATTAATCGATGAAACGATCGTAGATAAAATCGACGCGGCAGGCATCGAATCCGTGTTGGTGCGCTCGGTGCTCACCTGTGAAACAAAAGGCGGTATTTGCTCCCGTTGCTATGGCCGCGACCTGGCAAGCGGCGTGTTGGTCAATATCGGCGAGGCGGTAGGCGTTATTGCCGCGCAGTCTATCGGCGAACCCGGCACGCAGCTAACCATGCGCACTTTCCACATCGGCGGCGCAGCAACGAGCAGTGTCGAGCAATCGAGCATCGAGGCTACGCATGACGGCACGCTCTCGCTCATCAATCGCCACATCGTGCAGGACAGTAAAGGCCGCAATGTGGTCATGAGCCGCTCCTGTGAATTGCTTATTCTCGACGCAAACGGACAGGAAAAAGCGCGTTTCCAGGTTCCTTACGGCGCACGCATGCCGAAATCCGATGGCGACAAGGTGAAAAAAGGCGAAAGGCTGGCGGAATGGGATCCTTATACGCTGCCGATCATCACCGAGCGCTCCGGCAATGTCGTCTACCGCGATCTGGTGGAAGGCGTTTCCATAAAGGAAGCGGTGGATGAAACCACCGGCCTCTCCAATAAAGTCATCATTGATTGGAAGCAACATAAAGGCGGCGCGGAACTCAAGCCGCGCATCACTCTGCGGGATAAGAAAAGTCAGATTATCACGTTGGCGAACGGACTTGAGGCCCGTTACTTCCTGCCCATCGACGCCATCCTCAACGTCGAGGACAGCCAAGAAGTGCACGCCGGCGATGTGCTGGCGCGTATCCCTCGCGAATCGAGCAAGACCCGCGACATCACCGGCGGTCTTCCCCGCGTGGCCGAACTGTTCGAAGCACGCAAACCGAAAGATCACGCGCTCATTAGCGAAATTGAGGGCATCGTGGAATTCGGCCGCGATTACAAATCCAAAACTCGCGTTATCATCAAGCCGAAAAAAGCCGACGAGAACACGGTGGAATACATGGTGCCAAAAGGCAAGCACCTGGTGGTCAACGAAGGTGATTACGTCAAGAAGGGCGACCTTCTCATGGACGGCAATCCCGTGCCGCACGATATCCTCAAGGTCATGGGCGTAGAGGCATTAGCAAAATACATGATCCAGGAAATCCAGCAGGTCTACCGCCTGCAAGGCGTCACCATCAACGATAAGCACATTGAAGTGATTACACGCCAGATGCTTCAAAAAGTTGAAATTGTTAATCCAGGCCAAACCACCTTCCTGCCTGGTGAACAAGTGGACCGCGAAGAATTTGAAGAAGTTAATCGCAAAACTATTGCCGAGGGTTATCAGCCGGCAACGGCCGAGCCGGTTCTGCAAGGCATTACCAAAGCGTCGCTGCAAACCAAATCCTTTATCTCGGCAGCTTCGTTCCAGGAGACTACGCGCGTGCTAACAGAATCCGCAGTAGCGGGCAAGATGGACCAGTTGCATGGACTTAAAGAAAACGTCATCGTCGGTCGCCTGATACCGGCAGGCACCGGTGCCTTTATGCGGCAAATGAAGAAACGCGCGGTCGTGCGGGATCGGGAACTCGCCGCAATACGCCGGAAGAAACTTGCACAACTGGAAGCTACAAATCAGAATGGCGAAGCTGAAGCGCCTGTCGCTGAAACGAAAAAACCACCCACGCGCCGCGAAGTGAGAGCGTAAGGTTTTTGCGTTCAGTTTATAGCGATAACCGCGCTTTTGCCGAGGAGAGAAAAAGCGCGGGAAAGCCTCCACGCTTTTTTACTCGAAACACGGAGAGACATGCCAGGCGCGAAAAGTTTCCGGCGTTAATTCGACCGGCGGCGCAAAAATGCCGGGATATCTAAATCTTCTTCAGCGGATCCACCGGCGCCCACTAATTCTTCTTCCCGAGCAGAAGGCTGCTCCTCGGCAACTTCAGCAGCAGGCGATGCTTTCTGCAGGGGCGGAGTAATGCGTTCGGCAGCTTCAGCAGACTGCTCCGCTTTACGGCTACCAAACAAGCTGAACAAGCGCGTCCTGGCGGCTGGAGCCTGAATCGGAACCTCCTCTGGGAAGGCTTCCTGAACAGCCGGCTCCGCAGGCTCTTTCTTTACGGCAGAAGAACCGTTTGATATCCTAATGCGTGAGGGCTCCGCAGGCTCAGGCGTGACAAAAACATCCTCACGCGAGAGCGCATTTTCTTCCTCGGCCTCTACAGCCGCCTGGAAGAAACTAGGTTGAAACACCGGCGCAGCGCGCCGAGCCGAAGCCTGTATCTTTACATCTTCCTGCGCTTCAGCTTGAGCGGCATTTTCTTCACGCGCTTCTCCGGCGCTTACATAGAACTTAGACGTATCCTGTTCGGCAGGTTGCATATCAATGCCGGTTGCCACCACGGAAACCCGCATTTTCCCCGCCATACCGTCGTTAAACGTAGAACCGAAAATGATATTGGCATCGGGATCCACTTCCTCGCGGATACGGTTGGCCGCTTCGTCAACTTCGAACAGCGTCATATCCGGACCGCCGGTGATATTGATCAGCACGCCTCGCGCGCCTTTCATGGATACGTTGTCGAGCAACGGATTGGAAATCGCAGCCTCGGCAGCATCGGTTGCCCGACGGTCGCCGGTAGCCTCGCCAGTTCCCATCATGGCTTTTCCCATCTCGCTCATCACCGCGCGCACATCGGCAAAATCGAGGTTGATAAGGCCCGGCATAATCATGAGGTCGGTGATGCCGCGCACGCCGGAATGCGCCATCATGTAAATCGAATTGATGCTGCTCTGGCCC
>CAZXYG010000018.1:11581-27580 GCA_964644885.1 uncultured Rickettsiales bacterium | reverse complement strand
ATGCAATACTTGGTCAGCCATCTTGAAAGCGTCGGCAAAAGTGGTGCTCTTGTCCGCAATGCGGAATAAATTCTGATTGGGAATAACGATCAAAGTGTCGACATATTTTTCCAATTCCTGAAGCCCCAGCTCAGCCACGCGCATGCGGTGAGCGCCCTCGAAATGAAACGGCTTGGTTACCACCCCCACGGTCAAAATGCCCTGCTCACGCGCAAGCCTCGCGATCACCGGAGAAGCGCCCGTACCTGTTCCACCACCCATGCCAGCAGTTACAAACACCATGTTGCTGCCCTGCAGATAATCGTGAATTTGGTCGATCGCCTCTTCGGCGGCAGCCTTTCCAACCTCCGGGTAAGAACCGGCGCCAAGCCCCTGCGTAATAGTTTCGCCAAGCTGGATGCGCTTATCCGTTTTGGCTTCCACCAGCGCTTGAGAATCGGTATTAGCCACCACGAAGTTGATACCTTCGAGATCGGCTTGGATCATATTGCTGACGGCATTGCCGCCTGCGCCGCCAACGCCGAATACGGTAATGATCGGCGTCAGGGTATCGCGCTTGGGTAGCTGGAGACTGATCGTCATAGATTATCGTTTGTAAATAGTGGGGTTACATCAATAACTGAACGCGGCGACTATAAACCATTCTCCATAGATATGCAAAAGAAAGTTGAAGGATTTTCTAATGCGTATGGTGGATATCGTCGGCTGAAACCTGGTTGCGGCCGGTGTTTTTGGCAATATAAAGGCGCATGTCGGCAGTTTTATAAAGAGTCGCCGCGTCGGTTTCCATGCCGTGCATAGCGGCCGCCACGCCCACGCAAACCGTGCAACCCACCGGCTCCTTGTCCGATCCAGCTTGGAACAAATGCTTCACCACGCCGGAGCGAATACGCTCGGCCACCCAGTAAGCGCCTTCCTTGGGAGTGTCGGGCAAAATAATGCCGAATTCCTCGCCATCCAGCCTAGCGGCAAAATCCGTCTCGCGGATGCAGCCATGGATGATGCGGCTCACTTCCACCAGCACGAAATCAGCGACATCCTTGCCGTATTTCCCATTGATATCGCGAAAATGATCCAAATCCACAAGCAGCATAGCAAGATCATTGCCGGTGCGATGAATCAACTTCAGTTCACGCTCAAGGAGATCGAAAAAGGATCGGCGATTGGCAAAACCGGTGAGCGCATCGGTATTGGCGATAGTGGAAAGTTTTTCGTGCACCTCGGCTTCTACGCGGATACGATCGGTGATATCGCGCAAACTGCCGATGGAACCTATAATAGCTCCCCCCTTATCAAACCAGGGATATGAAATATCGGAAATCCATTTTTTACCGCCATCCTTCGTGCGAATGAGGTAATCCGCCTCCCATTTATTGACATCGCCTGCTTTGCGTTTTTTTTCCAAAGCGTCGAAGGATTCCACGCTTTTCATGCCGTCAGTGACTATGCGAGTTTCAAGAATCAGGTTGCGAAAATTAAGCCGTTTCATCTCCTGCACAGTGAAGCCCAGCAACCGCGTCACCGAGGGGCTGATGGAATCATAACTCATGGTATCGTAATGCAGGCGGTACACTGTATCCACAGAATAGGAAGTATATAAATCCAATTCCTCCCGCAGGCAGCGCAATTCTTCTCCTTTGAAAAAAGCAATCGGCGGCTTGATCGCTTTTCTTATCTGGCCTGGAATTTTTCTGAGTAATGCGCGTGTGCTCATGCCGACTTCCTGTCACTCTAAACTAAATATAGGAAAAGCTGCACCGCAGCCCTACCACATCTTGTGGCAACCACGCTTATAATGGCCGCGCTTCCAGGGCGTCAATGATAAAATACTCGCAAGCAACAATTGTATCTTCAACCATACGGCATTGTGTATTTTCAGTGACGATTTGCAACAGCGTGGGGTGAATTGTAGGTTAAGACGCTGAAGAATTAATCGCTCCCTCTTCTCATCATAATGCGAAACCTGATGCAAAAATACATAGCACCTATAAAAAACTCCGGCGCCCTTATTTCTCACTTGTAAAACCGTTGCACCACCATATGTGGTGGATTATAACTTCGAGCGTGCCCATATCTATGGCGCACAGTATTTTTTTTGTGTGTGTGAGGAAGACAGTCAAATTTCATGGCGAACGTGCTTGAATCCGTGCGAGGTATGAGTAGTACGCGCCTCGTGGTGATCAGCTTGGTCGGCGTAGCGTTGCTGGTGACATTTGGTTTTCTGTCGCTGCGGCTTACGTCACCGGTGATGTCACCGCTTTACGGCGATTT
The DNA here is from genome assembly GCA_964644885.1 of uncultured Rickettsiales bacterium. Classification (GTDB taxonomy): domain Bacteria; phylum Pseudomonadota; class Alphaproteobacteria; order Rickettsiales; family JACKKO01; genus CAZXYG01. The sequence goes on along the minus strand of CAZXYG010000018.1, from coordinate 25,309 downwards.
GGAAACCGAAGACGCCACCGCGATTGCGGCGGAACTCGGCGCGATGGCCGTGGCGTTTCAAGTCGGCAACGGCGGCAAGGAAATCCTGGTGCCAAGCGGAGACATGCTCACCATCCGCATGGCTCTGGCGCAGAAAGGCCTGCCCTCGCGCGGCTCGATTGTGGGTTATGAAATTTTTGATCAATCCGAAGCGCTGGGCACCTCAAGTTTTGTAAACAACGTTAATTACGTTCGCGCTCTGGAGGGAGAACTGGGCCGCACCATCGGCGCGTTCAGTATTATCCGATCAGCGCGCGTGCATCTGGTCATTCCCAAGCGCCAACTTTTCAAAGGCAACGATGTGGAGCCATCCGCTTCGGTAGCTCTGACCATGCAAGGCCAGCAGCAACTGAAGAAAGAAGAGATCGCCGCCATTAGCAATCTCATCGCCACAGCCGTGCCGGGGCTCAAGCTTTCGCGCATCACCATCGTGGATAATACCGGCAAATTGCTTGCGCGCGGTTCTTCGGAAGATAACGAGGTCGGAACCGGATCCAGCCTCAGCGCCTCCACGACGGATGAATATCGCCGCAATTTCGAATTGCGTTTGAAAAACGCTGTCGAGCAATTGCTTGAAAGCACAGTGGGGCTGGAGAGCGTACGCGCCGAAGTCTCAGCAGAAATTGCGTTCGACCGTGTGGTCAGCAATGCCGAAATCTATGATCCTGAAGGACAGGTGGTACGTTCCGTCCAAACTTCTTCTGCAACCGAAACATCCGGAGAGGGCCAAGACCAATCCGTCAGCGCCATCAATAACCTGCCCGGAGCAGGCGCAACAGGCGGCGGAGCGGGAAATTCCAATAACACCGAAAAAACAGACGAAGTCACTAACTTTGAAATTTCAAAAACCATCACTAATCGCGTAAGCGAAGTGGGAAGCATCAAGCGCCTTTCGGTAGCCGTGCTGGTGGACGGCAAATACGAGGTGAACGCGGAAACGGGCGAGCGTACCTATACGCCGCGCTCGGATGAAGATCTGGAAAAAATACGCACTCTAACCATTTCTGCCATTGGATATGATGAAAAGCGCGGCGATAAGCTTGAAATCGTCAATATGCCTTTCTCCCGCGAAGCTCATGACCTGATGCCGGAAGAAGGCGCACTGGATTGGCTCAAGAAAGATCTCGACAGCATCATTAAAACGCTGGTGATGGGTGTGGTGGCCATTCTCGCTATTCTACTCGTGGTTCGGCCACTGGTAAATCGCGTTTTCGAGGCGATTCCAGCCGAATTGGAGCATCAGGGCGGCGGCCCGAAGAGTCCGGAAGGGCTGGGAATACTTCCCGGAGGCGAAGCCGCCGCCCTGATAGAGGGTGGAGGCGAGCTTAACGTCGATGAAATACAAGGCCGTGGCGGCGGCACATCCTCTCAGCAGGTGAGCGATCTGGTGGCAAGCAACCCCGAGCAAACTCTGGCGCTTATCCGAAACTGGCTCGGAGAAAAGAAGTAATATGGCACCGCGAAAGCAGGGAGAAAAAAGCCTGTCAGGCGCCCAGAAAGCAGCCATCATTATGATGTCGGTAGATGTCGACGTTGCAACCAAGGTGTTCGGCATGATGAACGAACAAGAAATAAAAGATATTTCCCAAGGCATGACAACGCTTGGCACTATTAAACCGGAAGTTCGCGATAATTTGATCAAAGAATTCATCGGCGATTTTTCGCAGCAAGGCCGCACTATTGTCGGCAGCCCGGAAAGCGCTGAAAAGCTCCTGAGCAAAGTATTGGGCAAGGAGAAAGTAGCAGAAATCATGCAGGATATCGGCAGTCCCGGCGGAAGCAATACATGGGAAAAAATGAATAACGTAGGCGAGGATGCGCTGGCCATGTTTCTGAAGAATGAATATCCGCAAACCGTCGCGGTCGTACTTTCCAAGCTCCGCACTACACACGCCGCCAATGTGCTGAAGCTGTTTCCCGAAGAGTTCGCAATCGAGGTTATTCAACGCATGATTAACATGGAGCCGGTCAAACGCGAAGTGTTGGGCAGCATTGAAAAAACGCTGCAGGCCGAATTCATGGCCGCCAAAGCAAAAGCAAAAAAGATAGATAGTTATGAAGCAGTTGCTGAGATTTTTAATAATTTTGATAGAAAAACAGAATCCAAGTATATGGATATACTTGAAAAAACTAATGATATGATGGCCAAACGCATCCGTGACTTAATGTTTACTTTTGACGACCTTGTTTCCATCGACAGCGCTGGAATCCAAGCGCTTATCCGCAACGTAGACAAAGATAAATTACCCGTCGCCTTAAAGGGAGCCAACGATAAAATCCGTGAATTATTCTTCAGCAACATGTCCGAGCGCGCCGCAAAAATCCTGCAGGACGATATGGAAGCCAAGGGACCTGTGCGCTTAAAAGATGTCGACCAGGCCCAGCTTTCTATCGTCACAAAAGCCAGGGAAATGGCGGAATCAGGCGAAATCATCATCAAGACCGCGGGCGAGCCGGAAGAAGAAATGATACATTAGGCGCCGTTAACCAAGGTTAAAAGCGTCTAGCAAACAGGCATGAAAGAATGACAAAAGTGGAACCTTATCCGTACAGCAGCTTCGAAAAGCTTCCCTCCCGCGCTTCACAAGCGGAAGAAGCGTTTCTTGCGGTCACTGAGCAGCAATCCCACGCACGCAAAGAAAGTGAGGAGCAGAGCTATAGGCGCGGTTACGACGAAGGCAAGAAAGAAGGCATCGCCCAAGGAGAAACCGAGCGCGAGCAGCTACGGCGCATGGTCTTGGCAACGCAGCAGTCTATCGAACGGAGCCTTGCAAGTTTCGAGCGCCGTTTCACCGACATGCTGGAAGCAAAAGTCAAAGATACCGTGACACTGGCCGGCGCCATCGCGCGCAAGGTAGCCGGTGAGGCGCTGCAAGCGTTTCCGGAGCAGAAAGCGCTTGGCTGCATACGGCAATGCCTGCACCTTATCTATCGCGATTTCCAGTTAACCGTTTTCATCCATAACGACGTGCTGGAGCCGTTTAAAGCGCGCCTCAGTGAAATCATGCCGGAAAGCCAATGCATGAAAAACATCACGCTGCAAGGCAACAAAACCATTCCCGCAGGCGATTGCCGCATCGAATGGAACGGCGGCCAGGCAGAAAGCAGCACAGCAATGCTCTGGCAAGAGATTGAAAAAGTGCTGCAGCAGATTTCCAGCAACGATACACAAGGAGGCTGATATGGCGGAAGCAGGCGTAGAAAAAGAAAAACAGGCAAGCGGGTTTTCAGAGCCGCTTGACCTGGAAACAATCTACGACATCCCGGTGGAAATCACCGTGGTGCTGGGGCGCACTTCCATGCCTATCAATCAATTGCTCAAACTGGGCCGCGGAGCGGTCGTCGAGTTGGATCGAAAGGTTGGTGAAGCTATTGACGTGTTTGTCAATAATCGGCTTGTGGCAAAAGGCGAAGTAGTGATCGTGGAAGATCACATCGGCATCACCATGACCGAGATCATCAAGCCGGAAAAACCAGCGGTAGCGTAATTATCATGCGTATCCTGGTCATCGGGACATTGCAGAGCGAAGTCACGGCGGCGATCGCGATCGCACGCGAGCATAAGGCCTCGGTCTTTCATGCGCCGGATATTGAAAGCGCGCTCAATGTATTGCGCTCCGGCAAAAGCGTTGAGTTGGCATTGGTCGACGTCCGGCTTCCCATTGGCGAGCTTGTTGGAAAACTTTCCGTCGAACGCATCAGCGTCAGCATCGCCGCCTACGGCATCAACGCCGATAGCAAGGCCGCCGCCGACGCCATCACGGCGGGCGCGAAGGAATACGTCCCCTTCCCGCCTGACCGCGCACTCATCGCCGCCATATTGGAAGCCGCCGCTGAGGAATCGACCACCGTCATCTATTCTTCCGAAGCCATGAAACAGGCGGTGGCACTCGCCGACCAGATCGCTCCCTCCAATGCCGGAGTATTAATCACCGGCGAATCCGGCACCGGCAAGGAGGTAATCGCCCGTTACATTCACAAAAAAAGCAAACGTGCCCATGCGCCGTTTATACCCGTCAACTGCGCCGCCATCCCGGAAAATTTGCTGGAATCCGAAATGTTCGGCCATGAGAAAGGTTCTTTCACCGGCGCAGCGCACCGGCGCATCGGCAAATTCGAAGAGGCTTCCGGCGGCACTTTGCTGCTCGACGAAATCTCCGAAATGGATACACGCCTTCAAGCAAAATTGCTGCGCGCCGTTCAAGAGCGCGTCATCGACCGCGTCGGAGGCAGCAACCCGGTGAAAGTGGATATTCGCATTCTCGCCACCAGCAACCGCGATCTGCAAAAAGAAGTAAAGGAAGGCCGTTTCCGCGAAGATCTTTTCTTCCGTCTGAATGTTATTCACCTGCACCTTCCCGCATTACGCGAGCGCGCAGAGGACATTGATACCTTTGCCAAACATTTTATCAAACAATACTCCACCCTCAACGATACTCTTCCCTTGCCGCTCACGCGGGAAGCGCTTCAGAAACTCAAGGATTATCACTGGCCAGGCAACGTGCGTGAACTGGAAAACGCGCTGCATAGGGCTGTGCTGTTCAGCATCGGAAAACAAGCTATCGCACCGGATTCCATCGTTCTTTCCTCTCAAACGCAAGCCACTCCCAGCGCCCGAGGCATGATCGGACGCAGCATGGATAGCGTAGAACAGGAATTGATCCTCGGCACCCTGGATCATTGCCTCGGCAACCGAAGCCAAGCGGCAAAGATATTAGGGATTTCGATACGCACGCTACGGAATAAATTGAACCAGTATAAGATAGAACGCAAGGGAGCCGCCGGTGGCGCAGGCTGAAGCTCAAATCGAGAATCCGTTTCTGGCGATTGCGGCGCGGTTACGCTTTCTGGAGAAGCATACGGATATTCTATTCGCGGTTGGCATTATCGCCATTCTCACGGTGCTGCTGTTTCCGGTACCGACAATGTTGCTCGACCTGCTGCTTGCTATCTCCATCGGGTTTTCGGTGCTGATTCTGCTGACTGCGCTGTTTATCGGCAAGCCGCTGGAGTTCAGTTCGTTTCCTACCATACTGCTGATCGCCGCAATCTTCCGGCTCGCGCTTAATATTGCCTCGACGCGGCTGGTGCTTTCCGAGGGCCATACCGGCACCGCCGCAGCAGGCCGCGTCATCGAGGCATTCGGCTATTTCGTGATGACCGGCTCGGTGGTAATCGGCGCCATCGTATTTCTGATCCTCACTATCATCAACTTTATTGTCATTACCAAGGGTTCGGGCCGCATTGCGGAGGTTTCGGCGCGGTTCAGCCTGGACGCCATGCCGGGCAAACAGATGGCCATCGACGCTGATCTTTCCGCCGGATTGATCAATGAGGAAACTGCAAGGCAGCGCCGTAAGGAAATCGAAGAAGAAAGCACTTTCTTCGGCGCCATGGACGGCGCCAGCAAATTCGTTCGCGGCGACGCCATCGCAGGCATTCTGATCACGCTCATCAATTTTATCGGCGGCATGATCATCGGCATGGTGCAGCGCGATATGGATTTCCAGGATGCGCTACACACCTATACGCTGCTTACCATCGGCGACGGTCTTGTGACTCAGGTTCCCGCTCTGATTGTCTCCGTTTCCGCCGGTATGCTGGTGACAAAATCCGGCGTGGTGGGGTCAGCGGATAAGGCCATATTAGGGCAACTTGGCAAGTTTCCGCAGGCAATGGGGTTGGCCAGCGTCTTGCTATTCGGCATGGGGTTGATCCCTTCCCTGCCCGCTTTGCCGTTCTTCGCGCTGGCGGGGCTTACCGGCGGCAGCGCTCTTTACCTTTCGCGCGCACGGGCACAACAGGCCAGTGCCGTACAAGATAAGAAAACCGCCGAAAAAACCAAGGAAGCCGAGACTACGCAGGAGCCAGCCGAGCAATCACTCAAAATCGACACGCTCAAACTCGAACTGGGCTATGGCCTGCTTTCCCTTATCAATTATCAAAAAGGCCACCGCCTCACCGAGCAGATTAAGGCGCTCAGAAAGCAGCTCGCCAAGGACATGGGCCTTATCATGCCTTCGGTGCGCATCCAGGACAATATGCAGCTTCCCGCCAACAGCTACAGCATCAAGGTGAAGGACATCGAGGCCGGTCGTGGCAATATCCGACCGGATATGCTGCTCGTCATGGATGCAAAAGGCAGTAAAATCGACCTGCCTGGCGAGGATACCACCGAGCCTACTTTCGGCCTGCCCGCAAAATGGATCAACGAATCGAGCCGTGAAGAAGCGCTGTTCCGAAATTATACAGTGGTGGATCCGCCTACGGTCGTTACTACACATCTCACTGAAATCATCAAGCAGAACATCGCCGACATGCTCTCCTTCACCGAAACGCAGAAGCTGCTCAAGGGCCTGGAGGCAGATCATAAGAAACTAGTGGACGACACCGTACCAGGGCAAATGTCAGTGAGCGGCATACAGCGCGTGCTGCAACGACTACTCCACGAATACATCTCCATCCGCGACCTGCCAACTATCCTGGAAGCCGTCGCCGAGAGCGCCAACCTCACAAAGAATACCACACTGATCACCGAGCATGTGCGGGCAAGGCTGGCGCGTCAGATCAGCCATCAGCACACCTCCGCCGAGAACGTGCTGCCCGTGGTAGCGCTTTCGCCAGAGTGGGAGCAGCGCTTTGCCGAAAGCCTTATCGGCCAGGGTGAGGAGCGGCAGCTCGCCATGCCTCCCAGCCATCTGCAGGAATTCATCAAGAAAGTACGCGATACGTTTGATAAGCACGCCATGAAAGGGGATAGCCCCGTGTTGCTCACCAGCCCGGCGGTGCGGCCCTATGTCCGCGCCATCATTGAACGCTTCCGCCCCGCTACCGCCGTGCTTTCGCAGAACGAAATCTACACGCAGGCAAAACTCAAGAATCTTGGACAGGTATAGTAGAGAGCTTCATGATTACCGTATATCGCTTGGAAGAAGACGCAATGATGACATCGGACGTTCCGGCTTCCGGCATACTTCCTGTGAACAGCATGTGGATCGACATTCTCAATCCCACGCCCGACGAGGAAAAAAACGTGGAAACCCAGCTCGGCATTGAGATCCCCACACGCGAGGAGGTGTGGAAGAACGAAGTGCTTAACCGCTTTTACGAGGAGAACGGCGCGCACTACATGACGGCAGCCATCATCACCAAGGTGGATAGTCCCTATCCGAAGACCAGCGCGATTACGTTCATTCTCACCAGAACCCGCTTGCTGACCATTCGTTACATTTCTCCCACGTCATTCAGCAATTTCACCCGCCGCCTGCTCAAATATCCGAAGCGGCACAATAGCAGCGTCAAGGTGTTGGAATCTTTGCTTGAGGATGTGATCACGCGCGTGGCGCATAATCTGGAAGTGGTCGTGAACGACCTGGACGACCTCTCCCACAAAACCTTCGGAACAATGGCGCCGGAACAGAATAGCAGCACAAAAAGCGCCAAGAATATGAGCGCTATCTTGCATAGCCTTGGCAAGAACGCCGATCTTAACTCCAAGATTTGCGAAAGCCTCTACAGCCTCCGCCGCCTGGTGCATTATTTCAAGCAGGCGCATAATAGCGGCAAAGAGATGGATAAGGCAATCGCCACCCTCGCTAACGATGTCGAAGCGCTGATCCAGCAGACCCATTTTCTTTCCGACAAGATTATTTTTCTCCAAGACGCCATCCTGGGCATGATCAATATCGAACAGAACCTCATCATCAAGATTTTTTCGGTGGTGACCGTGTTCTTTATGCCGCCCACGCTGATCTGCACAATTTACGGCATGAACTTTCGCCATATGCCGGAAATCAACTGGATATACGGTTATCCTACAGTAATCGCGTTCATGGTTCTGTGCTCGGTCGTATCGTACTATTATTTCCGCAGGAAGGGATGGTTGTAGCGCTCCGTCCCGATAGGCGCCGGGTTCTGGATCTACAACTTACGCTACCAGGGCTTTTTCCAGCAGCGCGTTCATGCGGCGGGCAAAGGCGCCAAGATCGGCGATGTTTTCGCCCTCAATGATGCTGGCCTGCGCGAATAATAAATGCACGGCGTCGGCAATATGGAGAGAATCTCCTTCCTTGGAAAAATCTTCAGCCAACTTCTTAATAATTGAGTGCTTTGGATTGATTTCTAATATTTTTGCCGAGCGTTGCAGTAGCTGTTTATTCTCCACAAGAAAGCGCTCCATGCGCATATCCATGCCGCCGACCGGCACCGCGAGGCACACCGGGCTATCGGTAAGCTTGGCTGTAGCGCGCACCTCCCGCACCGCCTCTCCCAACGTGGATTTGATATAAGCAACCAGCGCCTCAATTTTTTTGTCATTCTTCTTCTCTTCGCCTCTCGCCTTTTCCTCTTCACTCTCTATCTCCGCCCGCGTCACTGACTTCAGCTCCTTGCCTTGATATTCATGCTGCACCGTAACCCAAAAATCATCTACGCTATCGGTAAGCAGCAGCACGTCCCAGCCGCGCGCCCGGAAACCTTCGAGTTGCGGGTTGGCCTTGGCCGTTTCCAGACTGTCGGCAGTTAGATAATAGATCGCCCCCTGCTCTTCCTTCATGCTTTCCACGCACTCCTTCATACTGATAAGCTTCTCCTTCAGCAGCGAAGTAAACCGGCACGCCTTCATGATTTCGTCAATCGGCTCCTTGCCGTCGCACAGCCCCTCTTTCAGCACCGGGCCAAAATGTTTCCAGAACGTTACATAGCTTTCCGGATCTTTTTCCGCTTTCTCCGCCATTTCTCCCAGCACCTTTTTGGTGACCGAGCGGCGAATTTTCTGCACCACAAGATTATGCTGCAAGGTTTCACGACTGATATTAAGCGGCAGGTCGGCGGAATCGATCACTCCACGCAGAAAACGCAGATAGGGCGGGATGATGTCCACGCCCTCATCGGCAATGAATACACGCTGTACATAGAGCTTCACGCTGCGCTTTCGGTCGGGATGAAACAGATCGAAAGGAGGCCTACCGGGAACATAAAGCAAATAGCTATATTCCAACGTGCCTTCCAGCTTGCTATGTAGCGTGAGCCACGGCTCATCCACGCCCAAATGCGCCATGTCACGGTAGAATGCCTTGTATTCCTCATCGGTCACTTCCGATTTTGGCCTGAGCCAGATCGCCGTGCCGCTGTTGATCCGCTCTTCCTTGCCGTTTTCATCGGCAAGCAAAATAGGGAAAGCGATATGGTTGGAGTATGTCTCAACGATATGCCGGGTACGCCACGGGTCAAGATATTCCTTTTCCTCTTTCTTTAAATGCAGGATCACCGAGGTACCGCGCCCCCTTTCCTCCTCCGCTTCCGCGACGGTGAAAGTGCCGTCGCCGCATGACTCCCACACCTGCACGGTTTTCTTGCCCGCAGCGCGTGACAGCACCGTCACTTTATCCGCCACCATAAAGGCCGCATAAAATCCTATCCCGAATTGCCCGATGAGCTGCATATCTTTTTTTCCGTCGCCGGTAAGTTTTTCCAGAAACTGCTGCGTGCCGGATCCGGCGATAGTACCAAGATTCTTAATCATCTCCGCCCGCGGCATGCCGATGCCGTTATCGGCAATGGTCAGCGTGCCGGCTTTTTTATCGATAAGGACGCGGATGGCGTAATCGCTCCCCTCCTCCGTCAGTTCCGGCCTGGTAAGCGCCAGGTAGCGCAGCCGGTCACAAGCGTCGGAGGCATTGGAAATCAGCTCACGCAGAAAAATATCCTTATGCTGATAGATGGAATGAATCATCAGCCGCAGCACTTTGGCTACATCCGCGTTGAAGGAAAGCGTTTCCTGTTTCGGCATATTTCTTTCTCCCAGTAATGTTCCGAACATGGATATAGGCAGCATGCATGCGGATTTCAACCTTTCTTGGCTTCCCTACCGCGATCAGTTGTCAAAACCTCAGGTTTACGATAATGTGCCATGCATGAAACTCGGCATTATCAAGGAGCGGGCGCAAGATGAAACGCGCGTTGCGGCAAGCCCGGAGATAGTGAAAAAGTTCGCCACGCTGGGATTCTCGGTGATGATCGAGAAGAACGCCGGACTGGCTTCCTCTTTTTCCGATGATCTCTATAAACAAGCGGGGGCAACCATAGCCGCCAATGCTACGGATATACTAAAAGAAGCCGATATTCTCCTCAAAGTGCAACCGCCATTTGAAGAAATAGGCGGACAGGAGGAATATACATTCCTAAAAAAAGATGCCGTAGCGGTAGGCCATTTTAATCCCACGCAGAACGCTAATACGTTAGGCGCATTGGCCAAGCGGCAGATCACTTCATTCGCTCTGGAATGGCTTCCGCGCATCACGCGCGCGCAGAGCATGGACGTGCTCTCCTCGCAGAGCAATCTCGCAGGGTATAAAGCCGTGATCGACGCCGTGGCTGAAATGAACAAAGCCGTGCCCATGATGATGACCGCCGCCGGAACCGTGAAGCCCGCTAAGGCATTGATTCTCGGGGCAGGGGTAGCCGGATTGCAGGCAATCGCCACCGCCAAGCGTCTCGGCGCGGTGGTTTCCGCTTTCGACGTGCGCCCTGCGGTGAAGGAACAGGTGCAAAGCCTGGGCGCGAAATTCATCGAAGTCGCGTCCGAGGAAGTAAAAGGCGCCGAAACCAAGGGTGGCTACGCCAAGGAAATGAGCGAGGAATACAAGCGCAAGCAGCAGACGCTGATCCACGAAACCATTAAAGAACAGGATATCGTCATCACCACGGCCCTGATTCCGGGCAAGCCCGCCCCGGTGCTGATTCCAGAGGAAATGGTGAAAAATATGAAGCCAGGCGCGGTAATCGTCGATCTCGCGGTGGCTTCGGGCGGCAACTGCCCTTTAAGCGAACCGGGAAAAAGCGTGGTGAAGCACGGCGTGAAAATTATCGGCTATACCAATATCCCAGGGCGCGTGGCACAGGATGCAAGCGCGCTCTATGCCCGTAATCTGTTCAATTTCGTGGTGCACATTTACGATAAGGAAAGCCGGGCGTTGAAATTCGATCTCAAGGACGAGATCATCGCAGGCACGCTGCTTACCTATCAGGGCAAGGTGGTGCATCCCGCGTTGACGGAAAAGGCAAAGGCCGCGCCCGCGGCTAAAAGAACGATAGCAAAAAAAGCAGGAAGCAAGGCATGAAAGAAAGCGGCGTCATGGCCCGAGTTTTGCGAAGTAAAACTATAGGACCAGCCATCTGTAGTGCGTCCATAAAAATGGGTCGCCCTGTGGTTCCGCCGTCGTGGAACTCGGACGATGACGTCATATTGTGCGGGTAACGAAGGAGTTGCTATGACCAACGATCTCACCATCCTTTCCGAGCAGGCGCGGCAGCTTTCCGCCGAAGCCTCACGGCTAGCGGATAAAGCCGCAGCGCTGAACATCGAAATTACCCACGGCGGCGGGATGGACCCGCTGGTGTTCGGCCTCACCGTATTTGTGCTGGCCTGCTTCGTGGGCTATTACGTGGTGTGGCGCGTCACGCCTGCTTTGCATACCCCCCTGATGTCCGTCACCAACGCCATTTCCAGCATTATTATCGTCGGCGCCATCATCGCTGTCGGGCCTGAGGGATTCGGCTTTTCGCAGTTTCTAGGCTTCATTGCCGTAACCATCGCCGCCGTGAATATCTTCGGCGGCTTTATCGTTACGCAGCGCATGCTGCAAATGTTCAAGAAAAAGCAATCCGCAACCACACAAGGAGGATCCCATGGATAAGAACGACAAAAGCTGCGAAACTAACGCCTGCGATATGAAGAAATGCTGCCCGGTGCGAGGGTTTGTTCTTCCCGCAATTGCCGTATACGTCACGATTTTCGTTTTCGAGTGGGTATTCCACGGCACCTTCATGAAGGCAAGCTATGAAGCCACCGCTTCGCTCTGGCGTCCCGAAGCGGAAATGCAAAGCATGTTTTACGTTTGCATCACCCGGCAGATCGTCATGGCGCTGGTGATTACCGCGCTTTATTTCTGCTCCAAAGGCTTCTGCGCCGACATGTTGTGCAGAGCCTCGCGCCTCAAGAAAGGCCTTAAATTCGGCTTCCTGATCGGCCTGCTTCTTGGCATTTCGCAGTTCGGCGCTTATGCCTATCTTCCCATCCCCGTGAGCCTGGCGCTTTCCTGGCTGGGCGGTGAAATCGTGCTGGGCATCCTGATCGGCCTCGTGCTTTCGCTGGGCTGCTGCCTGATGAAGAAAAACGCAACCAAAGCATAACACTCGTTATTGCGTGCAAGCGTGGCGGCATCCCACCGCCGCGCTTGTGCGAAACGCACAGAAATCACTATCATAAATATTAATTTTATATTAATATAATCGATTGATGGCTCCGATGCCATTCGACAATAAAAGGGTATTATGGCGGATATTATTCGGCCTTCTGACGTTCTTGTTATCGGCGCGACCGGCGCGATTGGAGGCGGATTAGTTGCGTTGTTGAAAGAGCTTGGCATTGCTGAAAATGTGTGGGCTTGGAGCCGTGACGAGCCTGCCAAACCTAATGGTGCGGGCAGCATGCCGAATACACCGCAACGGTCTGGAAATTTTCTTAGAGGGGAAAATAAGGATTCTCTTAAAGCTCTTGATTTACTGTCTATCTCTCACCACATGGCGACTGAGCAGGGTCATATCATGATGAGTCACGTTCCTGCGGACTTGAACTTAGGATCGTTGCCAGAATCGAAGCGCATTCCTAATACATGGGAATAATGCGTTGCGGGAAGCAGCAGCAAAGGCCAAATTGATATTTTTTTGTGCCGGCGCACGGCGAGAACCGGGTCAAGATCGCAGTACATTAGCGCCAACGAATAAAGCCATAATACAAAGCATCGCCGGTGTTGCCGAAGGCGCGTGGGGAAATGCCATGATTATCAACTGCGTTAATCCGGTTGAAAAAAACCTTGAGACTCTGAAGCAAGCAACTGGAGTGTCGAAGAAGCGGATGGCGGCTTTCGGCTCCGAACTGGATCGCGCCCGCATGGTTCAGGCCATTTGCCATGTGCTGAATAAAAAAATATCTCCACCTATTTCGCCCAGTGATATCCACAATGCCTACGTCATCGGCCCACATAATCCGGACATGATTCTTTTGTTCAGCGCGATTGAGATTCAGCGGCCTGACGGCGTGGTAAAGCTGATTGACATTGCCTCAGACGCACAACTGCAAGCGATTGCGCATAGAACCGTCAAGGGCGGAGATAGAACGATGGGCCTTGCAGGCAGGTCGGATTTTCATGCAACGATTCAAGGCCTGGCAGCTATGGCCTACGCAAGCGTCCGTGCCATGAATGGTTTGAGCCAACCAGCGTTATGCGCTGCCGTTTTTTCGCAAGACGCCGATCAGCCCAACGGACGCCCGATGATTTTCGGCCCAGACGGTACAAGCGTGCTCGTTGCCGAGCTGCCTTCTATGTCCAAAGAAGAGCAAGCGAAGTGGCAAAAAGCAACGCATGTAGAAGCGCATACAAAAGCAAGGATAAACCCACCGCCAGGACGTGATCAGCATCTCCGGTAACTCCACTGCACCAAACCCGTTGCCACCCTGCCTGCAAATAGTGTATCCATAAAGCCGTTGTTAACGCTCGCGGGATACGCTGTTTCATGTCCTTCGCTTCATCCATCGCTTACCTTGCCGCTTCCGTCCTGTTCATCCTGGCGCTGAAGGGGCTTTCGTCGCCGCAGTCGGCGCGGCAGGGAAACCTACTGGGCATTTTG
>CAZXYG010000018.1:10237-11571 GCA_964644885.1 uncultured Rickettsiales bacterium | reverse complement strand
AATCGCGGGGGTCAATCTCATCCTCACCGGCATTATCGTGGGCGGCACGGCAGGCGCGATCATCGCGCTCCGCATCAAGATGACGGCCATGCCGCAACTGGTGGCGGCGTTTCACTCGCTGGTGGGGCTGGCCGCATGCCTAATCGCAGCGGCAGCGCTCTATTCGCCGGAAGCTTATGGCATCGGCGTACCCGGAAGCATCAAGACCGCGATCCTCATCGAAATGAGCCTGGGACTTGCCATCGGCGCCATCACCTTCACCGGCTCGGTGATCGCCTTCATGAAACTCCAAGGATTAATGAAAAGCGCGCCGCTGCGTTTCAAAGGCCAGCATTTGCTCAACCTCCTGATCGCGGCAGCGGCGATTTTCTTCTTCGTGACCTTCTGCCGCACCGAATCCTACGCCGCCTTCTGGCTGGTGATGCTGCTCTCGCTGCTGCTGGGCGTGACGTTAATTGTGCCCATCGGCGGCGCGGATATGCCGGTGGTGATTTCGATGCTCAATTCCTATTCCGGATGGGCGGCGGCGGGCATTGGCTTCACGCTGAGCAACACATTGTTGATTATCACCGGCGCGCTGGTAGGCGCCAGCGGCGCGATCCTCAGCTACATCATGTGCAAAGCCATGAACCGCTCAATTCTTAATGTAATTTTCGGAGGTTTCGGCACGGGCGATGATGCTAAAGGCGCCGCGGCGGGAGCAGAGGAGCGGCAAGTCAAAACCGGCAACGCCGAGGACGCAGCCTTCCTGCTCGGCAACGCCGATTCCGTCATTATCGTGCCGGGCTACGGCATGGCGGTAGCGCAGGCGCAGCACGCCGTGCGCGAGATGGCCGACCTTCTAAAAGCGCGGAAGATCGCCGTGCGTTACGCCATTCACCCGGTTGCGGGCCGCATGCCGGGGCATATGAACGTGCTGCTGGCCGAGGCCGGCGTGCCTTATGACGAAGTCCACGAGCTGGAGGAGATCAATCCCGATTTCGGCCAGACCGGCGTAGCCTTCGTCATCGGCGCCAACGACATAACCAACCCCGCTGCAAAAACCGACAAAGCCAGTCCCATTTACGGCATGCCGGTCTTGGACGTGGAAAAAGCCGGAACGGTGCTGTTCGTCAAGCGCAGCATGGCGAGCGGCTACGCCGGGGTTCAAAACGAATTATTCTACCGCGACAACACCACCATGCTATTCGGCGACGCCAAGAAAATGGCCGAAGATATCGTCAAGGCGCTAAAGAGCCTGAATTGAACCAGTGGCACGCTATGCCGGGGCCACGCCTTTTTTCCGCAGTATTTCGAGCGCATCCTTGCCGAAACCCGAAACAAAAGCCGTGACT
>CAZXYG010000018.1:7004-10227 GCA_964644885.1 uncultured Rickettsiales bacterium | reverse complement strand
CAAACACCCTTCCCGGAGCATAATGTTGACGGCATCCATGAGCGGCTTCAGGGAATGGCTACGGCCCAGAATATCCTCCTCCAAAATAGCCTGCATGCTGAGATCGCGTGAGGGATTATCCATCAATTGGTGCGCCTCCATGAACAATACGCTGCGGAATACGCAAGCAAAAGCCCGCGTGATGAACGGCTCCCTTTCCTTCAGCTTGACCAGTTTATGCGTGATGAATATATCGGCAAGCGCTTCAAGCACAGGTCGTTCCAGCACGATGCCGAACATGGAGTAATTATGGATGCTGATAGTATCTTCGTTATTGGAGAGCACCTTGGTGGTAGCGCCCATCCGCCCTATTACTACTTCGCGGATTGCCTGTTCGATATTCTTAAATTGCTTTGAATTAAAACCGAAGGATATCCAGTTATACGCACAAGCAAGCTCGATGTAGGGGCCGAGCGCGTCCGGATAGAACAGCGTCAGGCCGGCATCAAGCGTCCGCCGCGCCGTTTCCAGGATATGGTCGGCCTGCGGCTTGCTCAGCGTGCCAAAAAGATGGATCTTCTGAACAACGCAGCGCACTTCCTCATAGGCGAACGCCTCATCGTTAGGCTTGGTAAGCTTGAGTTCGTTTCCCGCCAGAACAACGTTTACGCTCTTGCCGTAAGGTGCCACATGAATCGTGGCGCCCTTACCCGCAAGGCCTGCTTTCAGCAGCCCTGCATGCCGGACTGCTTCCGTTTGGAAAATCAGGCGATCCTTGCGTAAAACGGTATTGATAATCATGTGTTTTATCCCATACCACAACCGAAAATAGAATGGTACTGCAAAAACGGCGCGCGAAGATGCTGGTTTCTCTAGGAAAAGCCAAAAAATCTGCTATAATGCTTACCATTAGAAGGTGTGGGGCTTCTCCACGTATACTTTTGGTTGCATGGGAAAGAGGGCGTCAGTTCAGCCATGAATGACGAGCAGAAGATTCTTGGTCAGCTCTCGGAGCTTGACAAGGAACATAAAATGCTTGATGCGGCGATCATGAGCCTGATGCAAACGCAAAACATCTGCGATCAGCTCAACCTTCAACGCCTGAAAAAACGCAAACTGCTCCTCAAGGACGAGATCGCCAAACTGGAAGCCTCACTCCACCCCGATATCATTGCCTGATAGTTCTGGACTTTTTGCCTCTTTTCAACATGATATGATTCTTTCCACACTCATGCATATTTAGAGATGGCAAAGCAATCCACCATTGTAGGCGTGGTAATGGGCAGCAGGTCCGACTGGGGGACCATGCAGCATGCCGCCGCGCTGCTTAAAAAACTTGGTATTCCGCATGAGGCAAAAATTGTCTCCGCGCACCGTACGCCGAAGCGTCTTTATAGCTACGCGGAAAAAGCAAGGGAACGTGGCCTGAAGGTGCTGATAGCCGGAGCCGGGGGCGCGGCTCATCTTCCGGGGATGCTGGCGGCGCTTTCGCCGTTGCCGGTAATCGGCGTACCCGTAGAGAGCAAGTCGTTACATGGTCTGGACAGCCTGCTTTCCATTGTCCAGATGCCAGGCGGCGTACCGGTTGCAACCATGGCCATCGGCAAATCAGGAGCAGAAAATGCCGCTCTGCTCGCCGCTTCAATTTTGGCGCTTGGCGATACAAGGATCGCAAAAGCGCTGGATGGATGGCGGAAAACGCAAACCGAAGCCGTATCCGAATTCCCTGAATGAAGGTTGTTCCACCCGGCTCAGTCATCGGGATTATCGGTGGCGGTCAATTGGAAAAGATGACCGCGCTGGCCGCCGCGCATCTTGGGTATACAACGCACATTCTTTCTCCGGATACGGATTGCCCCGCGGCACCGGTGTCTGCGCGCTTAATCAAGGCGGATTATCGGGACGAAAAGAAATTACAGGAATTCGCCGAAGACGTGGATATCATCACCTACGAATTCGAAAACATTCCCCGTGAAACGGTAGCGTTCCTGGAGAAGATCAGCGCGATTCATCCCGCCGCGACAGTGCTTGAAATCGCGCAGCACCGCGCGCGGGAGAAGGCATATTTTAGGGAAAACGGCGTAGCGACAACGGATTTCGCTGTGGTGCATTCGGCGCAAGAACTCGCCGAAGCTTTTATCCGCATGGGCAACCGCAAAGCAATACTGAAATCCACGCGCTTCGGCTATGACGGAAAAGGACAAGTAACGATCGCCTCTGCCGCGGATTGCGATGTGGCTTGGGCACGGATGGGTAACGGCGAAGCCTTGCTTGAAGCTTTTGTGCCTTTTGAAAAAGAAATTTCCGCCATAATCGCGCGTGGGCGCGATGGCAGCGCAATGCCATTTCCTGTGGCCGAGAACACGCATAGGAATGGCATTCTCGATACCAGCATGGTTCCGGCGGGAGTACCCCATGCAATCGCTGAGAAAGCCCGGAATATTACACTGGAACTCGCTCAAAATCTTGGAGTGGTAGGACTTTTAACCGTGGAGTTTTTTGTCTTGAAGGACGGAACGCTGCTGGCCAACGAGATGGCGCCTAGGCCACATAATTCCGGCCACTGGACGCTGGATGGCTGCGTCACCAGCCAATTTGAGCAATTGGTGCGATCGATCTGCGGCCTGCCACTCGGCTCAACGGCGCTGAAAGCATCGGTAACAATGAAAAACCTTCTGGGCCGCGATGTGGAGCGGTGGGAGGAGTGTGCAAAAACCCCCTATGCAAAAATCTACATCTACGGCAAAAAAGACCTAAAACCGGGTCGAAAAACAGGACATGTGAATATGATTCTGCCTCCGGATAGCGACAAAAAGTGATCCCGCTATTTTGTCTTCAGCCTTCACGTAAGAGGACAAACGCCATCAGTCATCGCTTTTTTTACACAAAACAATCACTATGATAGCGGGATGTTTTACCTGACGCTATTTCTGATCTGCGTTGCCTGCTCGGCAGGGCTGACATGGATCGTGCTGAAACTGCTTCGGCGGTTCCAGATGATGGATATGCCTAACGCGCGCAGCAATCATGCAACGCCCACGCCACGTGGTGGTGGCATCGCCGTTTTCGACGTGTTCTTCAGCGTATTTCTTATCCTCTCATTGATGGAAGGCGCGATGCCTCATTTCTGGCCTATTTTACTGGCCGGGCTGATAGTGGCTATCGTGTCGCTGATGGATGACATGCTCTCACTGCCCGTATGGCTGCGGTTGCTTGTTCAAACCGCCGCCGTTATTCCCTGCAC
>CAZXYG010000018.1:2930-6994 GCA_964644885.1 uncultured Rickettsiales bacterium | reverse complement strand
TCCCTGCACTGCGTGGGTATTGATCGACGTTTCCATCCTCGGTGATTTTTTTCCGAAATACCTTGAAGTTATTTTCTTCAGCGCGCTCTGGATCTGGTTCATCAACCTCTATAATTTTATGGATGGCATCGACGGCATCACAGGCGTGGAAACCATCGTATTAAGCGCAGGTGTGGGCGTGAGCGTTTATCTCACACACCTGCCGCCGGGATTAATACTGGTTTGCGTGACGCTGGCTGGAACAACGCTTGGTTTCCTGCTGTGGAACTGGCACCCGGCGCGCATTTTTATGGGCGACGTGGGTAGCGTGACGCTTGGTTTCTTTCTTGGCTGGATGCTCTTGGAACTGGCAAAATTCGGCCACTGGCAGGCGGTGCTGATCCTGTCTCTATACTACGTGGCTGACAGCACCATCACCCTTGCTAAGCGCCTGCGAAACCGTGAAAAAATTTTTGAGGCGCATGCCAAGCATTATTACCAGCAAGCGGTGCGGCGCGGGCTTTCGCACAGCGCAGTTTCCATCGCCATTGGCCTATTTTGCATGGGGCTGGCGGGACTGGCGCTCATGAGCATCGTCATGCCGGATTCCGCATTGATTCCGCTCGCCTTCGGTGTATGTTTCACGGGACTTTTCCTATACGGTCTACAACATAAATCCCATGGGCATCCCTAAAAAACCCATTATCGCCGCCGCTCATGACATCCTCATGGCCGCTGTAAGCTTCGCGCTCTCGCTGTATTTGCGGCTAGGCGATACCGTGGATTACTCCGCGCCGTTTTTTGTACCCGCACTGATCGTCTTCACAACCGTGTGCGTTACGGTATTTCTCTCCACAGGCTTGTATCGCGGCATCTGGCGCTATGCCTCGATGCACGATCTCTTGGCGCTTGCTCGTGCGGTAACGCTTGCCATTCTGATTTTCCTGCCGCTGATGTTTATGATCAATCGCCTGGAGGGCATGCCACGCTCGGTGGTTTTTATCAATTGGTTCGTGCTGCTGGCGCTGCTGGGCGGCCCGCGTTTCCTCTACCGCATGATTAAAGACAGAACGCTGCACATCGATTTGCACAGCCGACCGGAATCGCAGAAAATCGCCGTTCTTCTTGTAGGTATTAACAGCTTCACCGAGGCCTTCCTGCGCCATACCGTGCAGAATCGCGATGGGGAATACCGCGTGGTGGGGCTGCTTTCTGTGAAAGATAACGCGCAATCCGGTCGCAAAATGCACGATATCCCCATTCTTGGCGCTTTGCCCGATCTGGAAACCGTCTGTGCACGCCTTAAAAGCAAAGGCAATCCACCACAGAAACTCATTGTTTCACCCGGCAGCATTGAGGGCGGCAGCTTACGCGATTTGCTCCAGCAGGCGGACACCCTGGGCCTTACCGTCGCTCGCCTTCCGCGCGTTACTGAGCTTTATAACAATATCGAGGAAAGCGTACCGTTGCGTCCCATCGCGCTCGAAGACCTACTGGGACGCCCACAGACCCCGCTCGATCGCGAAAGTATGAAAAAACTCGTTGAGAACCGAATAGTGCTGGTAACCGGCGCAGGCGGCACCATCGGCGGTGAACTAAGCCGCCAGATCGCCGATAAGAAGCCTGATACACTGATTCTTGTCGATATTTCCGAGCACAATCTCTATCTCATCGATCATGAGCTTTCTGAAAAACATCCTGACCTGAAAAAACATCCCCTTATCGGCGACGTGCGCGACGAAGAAAATATACGCCGCATATTCAAGCAGCATAAGCCGGAAATCGTGTTTCATGCGGCAGCGCTCAAGCATGTGCCGTTGTCGGAGATTAATAGCTGCGAAGCGGTGGCAACCAATACACTCGGCACGCGCAACGTCGCAGATGCATGTATTACTTCAAAAATTGATCTTATGGTGCTTATTTCAACAGATAAAGCCGTATCTCCAGCAAGCGTTATGGGTGCCAGCAAACGCGCCGCGGAACTCTATATCCAAGCGCTCGACCAGTCGCGCAAAGGAAAGCATACGAAATTCGCCACGGTGCGCTTCGGCAATGTGCTAGGCTCAAACGGATCGGTAGTGCCGCTTTTCCAGCGGCAGCTTGCGGCAGGAGGACCTCTCACCATCACGCATCCCGATATGAAACGCTATTTCATGACCGTGCGCGAGGCGGTGGAACTGGTGCTTCAGGCTGCAGCGCTGCGCTATGAAACAGGAGATGCCGAAAGTTCCATCTATGTGCTCGACATGGGCGAGCCGGTATTTATCAAAGACCTGGCGCGGCAGATGATCCGTCTTACGGGTTTGCAGCCCAATAAGGATATAAAAATCGAATATACCGGCCTTCGCCCCGGTGAAAAGCTGGAAGAGCACCTCTTTCTGCCATCCGAATCCCCCTCTCCCACCAAGTGCGAGGGGCTGCTCCTGGTACAACCTTCCGCCGAACGGTTCTCGCGCATAAGCAGGGCAATTAAAAGTTTGGCTTCTGCGGTGCAGACCGCCGACAGAAAAAAAACTATATTTATTCTTCGGGAGATTGTGGCGGAGTTTACGCCCTCGCCTTAAGTGATTTTTACTTTCGCAAGGCCAGGCTCTCGGTTATACATGGAGCATGCGCTTTTTTGCCGTAACACCTTTCCTATCATGCCTTCTTATAGGCACTGCCCATGCCGTTTCCATGCAGCATACAGAGGTGCTGATGGTGCATTGCGCCCTGACGCCCGCCGTGAAAATCGACGACGCGACTTATCCCGGCGCAGCGATGAATAAAACCAATAACCTGCGCCGCGCCACTGGCAGCAGCATTGCCGCAATAGGTGAGCCGATTGTTATCAGAGGTAGGGTGCTCGATGAGAAATGCCTGCCTGTTTCAAATGCGCGGGTAGAGATATGGCATGCGGATTACCAAGGTCTGCTGCGGCATCCACCGACCGGCGACAACCAAAATGCAGATAAGAATTTCCTTGGCTCCGGCATAGCCGAAACCAATAATCTCGGCGAATATTCCTTTCTTACCATCCTCCCAGGCAGAGAAAACGCCACCAGCGCGCCTTTCGCTAATATCCGCGTCTCAAAGGCAGGTTTCCCTAGTCTCAGCACCCGCGTATATTTCGCCGACATGATGGCAAATGACAAAGACTTGGTGCTCAATGCAATCATCCAAGAGCAGCAGCCACTGCTAATGGCTGAAACCATCCGTGAAGAAGATTCAAAAAACCGCGCCTATCTCTTCAACATCGTCCTGCGGGGAAAAGCGCCTTACAAAAAATATTAGGGGCCGTTTCCAGGTTTTTTTCTTATCCTCTTGGTCCGATCATCGTTTCCGGCTTGACCCATTCGTCAAACTGCTTCTCGGTGAGCAGACCAAGCGCTACTGCCGCCCGTTTCAGCGTCGTGCCTTCCTTGTGCGCCTTTTTGGCGATTTTCGCAGCGTTATCGTAACCGATATGCGGGTTGAGCGAAGTCACCAACATCAGCGACTCGTAGAGCAATGTATGGATGCGCTCGCGATTCGCTTCGATCCCCGCGACGCAATGATCGGTAAAGCTGCGCGACGCATCGGCCAGCAGCCGCACGGATTGCAGGAAATTGTGGATGATGACGGGCTTGAACACATTTAATTCAAAATGCCCGTTGGAACCCGCCACCGTAATCGCCACATGATTACCCATCACCTGCGCACAAACCATGGTCAGCGCTTCGCTCTGCGTAGGGTTAACCTTGCCCGGCATGATGGAGGAGCCTGGCTCGTTTTCCGGCAGGCTTATTTCACCGAAGCCGCAGCGCGGCCCGGAACCGAGAAGCCTAATATCGTTGGCGATTTTCATCAACGAACAGGCGAGCGTGTTCAGTGCGCCATGAGCATCCACTAGCGCATCATGCGCTGCCAGCGCCGCAAATTTGTTCGGCGCGGTACGGAAAGGCAAGCCAGCGATCGCGGCAACTTCGGCGGCGAAACCTTCGGCGAAGCCTTTCTTGGCATTGAGTCCCGTGCCGACGGCGGTTCCACCCTGCGCCAGCTCCAGCAGGCCGTAAAGCACGCCCTTTTCGCCGAGGCGCATGATGTTGTCCTTAATCTGCGCCGCG
>CAZXYG010000018.1:0-2920 GCA_964644885.1 uncultured Rickettsiales bacterium | reverse complement strand
CTGCTGTGCATAGCCGGAAAATTCCTGGCCGAGCGTCAGCGGCGTGGCATCCTGGAGATGAGTGCGGCCAATTTTCACGATATCCTTGAATTCTTTTGCTTTCTTATCCAACGCCCGGTGCAAATGCTCCAGGGCAGGAATCAGCCCATGGCGCAGTTGCTCCGCCGCCGCGATATGCATGGCGGTAGGAAATGTATCATTGGAGGACTGGCTCATATTGACGTGATCGTTGGGGTGCACCGGCTTTTTGCTGCCGATCTCACCTCCAAGGATTTCGATAGCGCGGTTGGAAATCACCTCATTGGCATTCATGTTGGTCTGCGTGCCGGAGCCTGTCTGCCATACCACCAGCGGAAAATGATCGATCAGCTTGAGATCTATTACCTCCTGCGCCGCTTGCTGTATGGCTTTTCCGACCTTCTCATCCAGGTCGCCCTGCGCCATATTCACCGCAGCCGCAGCCTGCTTGACAATGCCCAGCGCGCGCACCAGCGGCGCGGGCATCTTCTCCCCGCCAATCTTGAAATTCTGCAAAGAACGCTGCGTCTGCGCGCCCCAGTATTTATCCGCCTGAACTTCCAGCAGGCCGAAGGTATCGGTTTCGGTACGGTGTTTGATCATAGATCCACCCCAATCACAACCGGGAGAGTATAACTCATAATGCTAGAAAGAAAACCCCGCATCTAATACACTTGGAGATTCTTTCCAAGATCTTGCGCCATCAAAGGCGTATGCAAGGCGGAAACAATATTGCGCATGGCATGAATTCTTTCGTCCAATGCTGTATCGGTCCCGGAAAAATTCAAATCATCTCCATGCTTTATTTTCGCTATTGCCGCATTAAAAATACTCATGGGAACTTCAGTGCCAATCAGCGCATAATTTTCTAAACGTTCTTGCAATTTCGCAATAAAATACGTCTCCAGCGGGCTTATTATTTTATCCTGCGCAATCAACTGGGCAAGTTTTTGTATTTCCTCTTTGGTAATAACACGATCCTCCAGCAGCCAATCAATCGCCGTTTTTGCAAAGAGATCATACCATTCCTCGCTGTTATTCAGGCACGCGGCATGTTTCTCCTGCATGCCCCACAACGCGATCAGCGCCGTGTCCGATATTTTCCCGCT
Organism: uncultured Rickettsiales bacterium; assembly: GCA_964644885.1. Classification (GTDB taxonomy): domain Bacteria; phylum Pseudomonadota; class Alphaproteobacteria; order Rickettsiales; family JACKKO01; genus CAZXYG01. The sequence continues at coordinate 1,793 of CAZXYG010000018.1, read as the reverse complement.
ACGCCTTCGTTTCGATATTTCGAGCATGCTCTCGATTTGCTTCGCCTGTGCTGCATCAATGCCTCTTACAACATCAGGAACGTGGTAGAAACGCGCCGGGTCCAAGGATGCGGCCACCGCCTGTGCGTCCCTTTCTGTCAAGCCCGGTAGTTTAATATTCTCTTCTAAAGCAAGCCGCGCTACTAATGCGGCGCAGAGCGGCGAGATCGAAGTTCCGCCGGAGGCATGCGCGCCGTTAACAAAGCCGTTTTTAATTTGCTCTCCATTTTTATTCAAAAGATGGCCTACAATAGGCATCATATCGGGAGTCGTGGGGCGTCTGTTTGTCCAGGCTCCAAATGTATCCTCAAGGGCATGCTTCCCCATATGTTCTTTCGTATATTGAATTACTTCAGGGAGAATTTTCTCCGTCTCTGCGATAAGCGTTCTGATTCCCCATTGAACAAAATCGTGATCGAGGCCCCATCTTTTTTCTCCTGAAAATGATCTCAGACCCCCGACGCGTATTTCTCCCGTTCCATCTTCGCCAATAAGGACGCTTACGGAAATGGGGCCTGCTTCCGTGGAAAGCTTGAAGGATCTTTTGGGGCATGGAATGTTTTGTGCCACCATTTCCGGTGTAATGGGGATGGTAATCGTCACGCCGGCAACCCCCATCACTGAGGGGATTCTAATATCAGGAAACTTTCCTGCCCCGGTGGCAAAGACATATTTGGAGCTAAAATCCCCAACAATTTCCCCGCTTTTAGTAACCAATCCGATGATTTCATCTGAATTACCGCCAAACCTTACCCCTGTAATTTCCGTATTGCCGAGAAATTTAACGTCGTGTTCTTTTTGCAGCATTGCCAGCATCGCTTCGCAAAACAGCCTCGGATCCATAGACCCCCCCGGTTCTCGCACGAAGCACGCCGGCGTTCGGGATGCGTCCTGAACAAAATCGGCGTGGACAAGCGCCGGCTCATACTGGGTGGCTTTTGCAGCGGCCTCTTTGGCGTCAACGAATTCTATCTCTACGCCGATGCTTTTATACATTTCGACAAATACTGCAGCGTCTGCTTTTCCGAGGCTGTTCTTCAGAATCCTTATCTTTCCACCTTCCGATACACCCCTGAACTGAAAGAAACATTGCTTTGCAATGTCAGGATGCTCGGCCATAAATTTTTGCCATTCCTGCATACTGGCCATACCGAGCAAAAGCTGCGTGCGCGTTTGTTTCATACGCTCTTCAAGAGGATGCATGGCCCCCATCGTCATGGCATTGTAAAAAGCCCGCTCACGGTCGGATAAAACCCCTGCGTCTTGCAACCAGCATCCTTCTGCAATGCCGTCGAAACCTCTGCCAAAATGCTCATTGCAGGGACCGCCTGCTACCGCTTCCAGAGCAGTCAGGCTTGCAGCATGTTTTCCGCTTATTTCCTGGCCAACGCTCTCATGCATATCCACGATAACAATGCGTGCTTTTTCACCGTGTAGCACCTGGTGCTGTCTGGCGACTTCATAGGCGGTATATACCCCCACTGCGCCACCGCCTACGATTATGTAGGCGCTTTTTGTATCTATAGTTTTAGTCGCCATGCCTTATATAATTCGTTATATTATTAATAAAATATTAAGGATGTTGAGTATAGAGGAGTGAAATGAAAAACACAACAAAGCCCTTGATTCCTGGCTACTGGCAGGCCGCCTGCGCTCAGCTCTCCGCCACCGACCCCATCATGGCGGAAATCATTGCCACCTATAAGGGCGAAACACTGCAAAGCAAGGGCTGCGGCTTTACCACGCTGGCGCGC
>CAZXYG010000017.1:30315-34649 GCA_964644885.1 uncultured Rickettsiales bacterium | reverse complement strand
GTTGGCAGAGCAGAATACACTACACCATCACAAAGTGGGACTAAACAACTAGGGCGTGAAAGCAAGGATCATTGGGAGATATGAGTATGGTCGCACAGGATAAAGATAAAACAGAAGAGGCGAGGCGGAAACGGGAGGCGGAAAAAGTAATAAAAAACAGTGTGCCCCCTTCTTCAATAAACACCACGATAAAATTACATATCGCGCCGGTTGACAAAGCGGCGGAAGCAAGGGCGGCAGAGGAACAGCGGAGCAAAGAAATAGAACGTTGGCGGGCGGCACGGGATGCCGATACATTAATAAAAGGCGGTGCCAAGCCTAAAGAAAAAGAGACAAAATCCGCTCCAAAACCCGGCAAAGATGAGAAGAAAGAAGAAAGAAACAAAGAAAAGAAAGACAAAAAAACGACATCCATAGAAACAGGCGAAACGGCTTTTGGGCTTGTCAGCGGCCTGAATATCGATTCCTCAACGATAGCCGAGGCGCGGCAGTTTCCTGAAAAACCTGTAGTGGGGGACACGAACAAAGGCCCGCGCAAAACCGAATTGACTTAACCTGAGCCGTTCAGGCATTCTTCCAGGTTTTTCGCCATATCCTCCATCAGCCCGAAATATAGGTCGGGACCGAGCGCATGCAATCCGCCGAGATCGTCGAGCGTGCCGCTTCGGGCGGAGGAGCCTTCCATGACGGTGTGCACCAGGCGGTCGCTGAATTGCGGTTCGCGGAAAACGCATAGCGCTCCGGATGCCTTCAACTTCTTTCGTATCTCCCGGAGGCGGCCAGCCGAAGGCGGTTGCTCCGGCTCCAGTGTGATCGAGCCTGCCGCTGCGAGGCCGTAACGCCGTTCGAAATACTGGTAAGCGTCGTGAAATACGATGAAAGGCTTGTGCTTTACTTCTTTAAGCCGGTTTTCGAGCGTGCGATCCAGCGTTTTGATTTTCTCGATAAGAAGATCTGCGTTTTTTGCATAAGCGGCTTGATTTTCCGGATAGGTTTCTTCGAGTTTCATGGCAATGGCCCGCACCATCGCCATGGCGTTGCGGGGGTCGAGCCATAGATGCAGGTCGGGCATGCCTTGCGTGGCTTCATGATGGTCATGCGGTTCCCATGCGCCACTGCCGCGGCGACTAAGCAGTTTTATCCCCGGCTGCCGCGCAAGGGCGACGCGCCGGATATGCGCGGGCAATGTCGCCATCTCGGGCGGCAGGAAGCGTTCGAAATCGCCATCGATGTAAAAAATGATATCGGCACCGCGCAGCATCTTGATTTGCGAAGGCGTGAGTTGGTATCCGTGAAGCGAGTCCGAACCTGCAATAATCGGCGCCGGAGTGCCGGTCTCCCCCATGACGCCTGCCACCAGCGAGTAGAGGGGCCGGATGGTGGTCACGACCATCCCATCGGCAGCTTCCGTGCGGGGAGCGAAGGCTATCAAAGCCAGCATGAACAGTGTCCAACGTGTCATAAATACTTGTGTTTCCGGAGTTGTTGACACTATAAATAAGCATGGCTGTCAATCAAGCACCGTATTTGCTCAAGGCGACCGGTATTTCCATTGCCCGCCAAGGCCAGGTGATTCTGCATCATGTGTCGCTGGAGGTGGCGCCGCGCGATTTTGTCACCATCATAGGCCCGAACGGCGCGGGGAAAAGCGTATTGCTCAAGGCGTTGCTCGGTTTTTTCCCGCCGGATGAGGGGCGCATTGATCGCACGCCCGGCCTTAAGACCGGTTACGTGCCGCAGCGTTTTACGCCCGACCACACCATCCCGATCACGGTAAAGCGGTTTCTTACGCTCCGCAGAAAAATAGACGACGCTGCCTTGCAGCATACCGCCGCTGAGACAGGCATCGGCGGATTATTGACCCGGCAGCTTTCCGTGCTTTCGGGCGGAGAAGTGCAACGTGTGTTGCTGGCGCGCGCCTTATTGGATAGCCCCGATCTGCTGGTGCTGGATGAGCCGGCGCAAAATCTGGATGTTTCCGGCCAGCTTGCGTTCTACAAATTATTGGAAAAACTCTATAAGAAACGCCGCATCGGCATTCTTATGGTTTCGCATGATCTCCATCTGGTGATGGCGTCCACCCGGCAGGTGATCTGCCTGTATCATCATGTATGCTGCTCCGGCGAGCCTCAGGCCGTGGCCAAGGACCCTGAATTCATCGCGCTGTTCGGCAACGACATGGCGCGCATGATGGCGGTGTACCATCATGAACACGCGCATGTTCATGATGAGGGAGAGAGTGTTTCTAACCCTTAATAAAAAAGTTCTTCATGCTTAACCCCTTTACTCTTGATCCTTTCATTTTGCGGGCAATTGCCGCCGGTATCGGCGTGGCGCTGGTGGCCGGCCCGTTGGGCTGCTTCGTGGTGTGGCGGCGCATGGCTTATTTCGGCGATTCGCTGGCTCATAGCGCGCTTCTCGGCGTGGCGCTGGGCTTAATCGGGGGGATCGGCGCCGCCGTCGGGACGGTGATCGTATGCTCGCTGTTCGCCATCGCGCTCGTATGGTTACAGCACAAGCGCGTGCTTGCCACCGACACGCTGCTCGGCATATTGGCGCATGCGGCGCTCTCCATCGGCTTGGTGGCTATCAGTTTTCTCGATACCCCGCCGCTCAATCTGCACAGCTATCTGTTTGGAGATATCTTGACTGTGCAGGCGGAAGAATTGTTTTGGATATACGGCGGCAGTCTTGCCGTGGCGGCGCTACTTCTTGCCTGCTGGCCCGCGCACGTATTGATGACCATCAACGAAGATATGGCGCGTGCGGAGGGCATACGCACATTCGCGATGCACTTGCTGTTCATGTTCCTGATGACCGTTGTGGTGGCGGGTTCCATCCGCATCGTGGGCATTCTGCTGATTACGTCCATGCTGATCATTCCCGCTGCCACGGCGCGGCAGATCGCCCGGTCGCCGGAAGGCATGGCGCTGGCGGCGACGTTTCTCGGCATTGCATCGGTTTGCATGGGCATGGCCGGGTCGCTTGCGTTCGATACTCCTTCCGGCCCTTCCATCGTTACCGCCGCGGTGGCGTTGTTTGCGCTATTGCTTCCGATAATGGTGTGGCGCCGAAAATATTGACGAAGGTCAAGTTTAATGCGCGATAAAGCGTGTATGAAGAATTCCGGTACTGCCATGCGGCGGTACGTTTGTTAAACCCTTAAAGGAGGGAATCGATATGGCGGAAGCCAATAAGCAGAAACAACCACAACAAAGCAGCAGCCAAAAACAGAACAATCCGCAGGACGCAAAAAAGAAGCCGAGTGATTACAGCGGCGGCGGTTCATGCGGTTCCGGCGGCTGGAAAGGCGGCGGCTGCGCTTAATATCTCAATAGAGTAAGTTTATCTACCCCTTCCGGGCCAAACCGCCCGGAGGGGGTTGTTGTTTAGAGGGTAGCGATGCCCGTTGCCGTTTTTAGCCATCCCGATTGCCTGCTTCATGATACCGGCTCCGGGCATCCCGAAAACGCGGGCCGGCTGGCCGCCGTTCTAAGTGCGCTCAGAACCTGTGATTTTCATGAAAGGCTGGTCTTTCCGGAAGCGCCGGAAGCAAAGGAAGCGCAGCTTCTTCTTGCCCATGCGGAGGAATATATCCGTTACGTCAGGCGCGCCTTCCCTGGGGAGGGCTATGCCTATCTCGACGGCGATACGGTGCTTTCGCCGGGAAGCTGGAAGGCGGCATTGCGCGCATCGGGTGCGGGTTGTGCGGCGGTGGATGGCGTGATGGCAGGGCAATACGCGAGCGCCTTCTGCGCTGTACGACCGCCAGGGCATCATGCCACAAGCGATAATGCGATGGGTTTTTGCATCTTTAATAACATTGCCATCGCGGCGTTATATGCTATTGCCGAACATGCATTGGAACGAGTTGCGATTGTGGATTTCGACGTGCATCATGGTAATGGCACCCAGGCCATCATGGAGCGCAATCGAAGGGTGCTGTTCATTTCCACTCATCAGATGCTGCTATGGCCCGGCACGGGCGGCGCGAAGGAAAAAGGCATCGGAAATATCCTTAATATACCGCTTTCTCCTGGCACGGATGGCGCGAAATACCGGAAAATATTCCAATCAATAATCGTTTCGGCGCTGGCGCGTTTCAAGCCGGAGCTTCTCCTGATTTCCGCCGGATTTGATGCCCACCGCGACGATCCCCTTGCGCAACTCACGCTGGAGGAAGAGGATTATGGATGGATAGGGGCGCAGCTCCGCGCCGTTGCGGAAAAACATTGCCGGGGAAGAGTGATTTCCTTCCTCGAAGGCGGCTATAACCACGCCGCCCTTGCCGCGAGCGCGGTGAAATACGCAGGAGCGTTTGTATAGCTTACTTT
>CAZXYG010000017.1:27337-30305 GCA_964644885.1 uncultured Rickettsiales bacterium | reverse complement strand
TCATTACGTCGCTCTGCGGGCCGAAACGTCCCACCATGACGTCATCCACCCAAAAGAACAACACCAGCTTTACCGTGTTTTCGGCGAATTCGCGCACGAATGCTTCCGGTTCCGGCTCTTTGCTGCATCGCGGGTGTTCCTTTGCCGCCTCCAGCATCAACCTCAGCGCGAGGGAGTAATCGGAGTTGTAGGCGATGCCTACCGGAATCTCGATGCGTCCGTTCGGCTTGCTGTAGGTCCAGTTCGTGACGCGGTTGGTGATAAAATCCTCATTGGGCGTGATGATTTCTCGGCCATCGAAAGTTTCTACCAACGTATAGCGGGCGCCCATGTGCCGTATATAACCGAAAAAGCCAGTCAGCTCGATCAGATCGCCTACCTCCACTGATTTTTCAAACAGCAGGATCAGGCCGCTGATAAAGTTTGAGGTGATTTTCTGCAATCCGCAGCCCACGCCGATACCCACCGCGCCGCTGAAAATGGCAAGCGCCGTGAGATCGATGCCGAGCACGTCCAGGGTCAGCAGAAACGCCAGAAAATAAATGACTGTCTGCATCGCTTTCAGTAGCAGCGCGCGGTTGCTGGCGCGAATGGCGGTGAGTTTATTGAGATATTTTTCACAGAGATGCGAAAAGAGGCTTGCCAGCCAAAACAGGACGACAACGGCGATGAGGCCTGTAAGCAGCTTATAAGCCGAGATATGGACTTTGCCGACCGCGAAGGTGAGGTGTTCGGAATCCAGGAATGCGACGACCAGTTGCAGGTGGCCATAATGCGCCAGAACTGCGCCGCCGGCAATCAGCGCAAGCAACAGCCATGTCGTTACCATCCGTAGCCGGAGGGTTTGAAAGAGAAGCTTTTTCATGCCGTGTGTCATAGCACAGCCATGGCGGCATGTCACCCCTAGCCAAGGCGGTCGGTAATTAACGGGAAGCCGGGTCTTCGCTGTAATTTTTGGAAAGCCACGTGAATTCAGGTAATTGATGCCGAAACCATGTGCATTGCCGTTTGGCGTAATTGCGGGTGTGTTGCTGGGCTTTGGAAATGGCATCTTCCAGAGATGTTTTGCCTTGCAGATAGCGCGTGAGTTCCGGCACGCCATGAGCCTTCATGCTGGGTAGGCGGGGAGAAAGCTCCATGCCCATAAGGCGCCGGACTTCTTCCAAGGCTCCGTTTTCCAACATACGTGAAAATCGCCGGTTTATGCGTTCGTATACGTCCTGCCGTTCCGGGTTTAAAAAATAACCGGCGAAGCGTTCCGGTTCGTAATATGCTTCATGTTTGCGGCGCTGCCACTCGGAAAATGGAATGCCGGTTTCCGCCCACACTTCCCAGGCGCGCAGGAGGCGCTGCGTATTGCCGGGAGAGAGCGTTGCCGCGAATGCGGGATCTTTCTCCGATAACATAGTATAAAATGAAATATTTCCAATATCTTTCATTATATTAATAGATTTTTCTTTTGTTTTACATGATATGCTGGGAATATGCGCGATTCCTTTTGTTAGGCATTTAAAGTAAAGTCCTGTTCCTCCAGTAATAATTGGCGTTCTATTTGTGGCAATGGCCGCATCGATTTCTTGTTTTGCCATTGCCAGCCATGTGCCCACCGAGAAAGGCTCCGAGGCGGCAATGCAACCATAAAGAAGATGTGGCACGATGATTCTTTCCTCCGGCGTTGGCTGAGCAGTGATGATAGGCAGTTCACGGTAGACCTGCATGCTGTCCGCATTGATGATGACAGCGTCGGTTTCTTGAGCTATTTTTAGCGCGAGCGCGGACTTGCCGCTCGCGGTTGGACCGGCAAGCAGGATAATTCTGCCTTTTTCCAGAGGAATATGCATACGGAATCCCCTACGGTTGCCACCATATTAGCTAATCCGGCTGTGCAAAGGCTAGACCAAAACGAAATCAACAGCGTGGTGGATGCGTTGCAGGCAAGCGGCGCCATCGTGGAAAACGCGCAATGGTTGGCTAAAGGCGAGGCATGCGATATTTTCTTCGCCGTGTTGCCGCAGGATGAGGCGCGTCAACTTCTTGAGCATTTGCTTGCGAACGTGCCATTCGATGCCTGTGTGCAGCCCAACAGAAACCGCCGCAAGCGTTTGTTGGTCTGCGATATGGATTCCACGATCATAGCGCAGGAATGTATCGATGAACTGGCGGATTTTCTTGGATTGAAAGATAAAGTGGCGGCTATTACCAAGCGCGCCATGAACGGAGAATTAGATTTTCCTTCGGCGCTGCGGGAGCGGGTCGCGCTTTTGAAAAATATGGAAATGGAAACGTTGGAAAAAACCTACCGGGAACGCATTACCCTTATGCCCGGCGCTCAGGCATTAGTACGCACCATGCGCGAGAACGGCGCGCGATGCGTGCTGGTTTCGGGCGGATTCACGTTTTTTACCCGGCGCGTGAAGGAAGCGGTGGGTTTCGATGCGGAGGAGGCCAATATCCTGGAGATCGAGAATAACAAGCTTACGGGCCGCGTTCGGGAGCCGATTCTTGATAAAACCGCTAAGCTCAACGCGCTGAAGTTCCATAGTGAGGAACTGGGCCTCACGCCCTATGAAAGCATGGCCGTAGGCGACGGCGCCAACGATCTGCCGATGCTGCTTCACGCTGGGCTTGGGGTGGCTTACCACGCTCACCCTAACGTGCGGACTCAAGCGCGGGTGCGAATAGATACTTGTGATTTATCTTCGTTGCTCTATGTTCAGGGTTATACGGCGGAACAGGTAGTGACGTAATCCCATGCTTTACCTCGTCAGAAAAATCGGCGAATCCATCATCATCAACGATACCATCGAGGTGAAGGTAATCGAGGTGAAGGGCCGCGCCGTTAAGCTGGGTTTTACCTTTCCCCCCACCGCTACCGTATTGCGCAAGGAAATCCATGATCGTATCGCGCAGGAGAATCTGGCCGCCGCACAGGCTGCCGGGGATTTCGGGGCCGTCACCGTCGCGATGG
>CAZXYG010000017.1:20051-27327 GCA_964644885.1 uncultured Rickettsiales bacterium | reverse complement strand
GTTATGCACGCCGCTCAGCACCTATGCCGCCATTACGGAGGCCATTGCACCGCATCTGCCGAAACATTGTGTACTGACCGACGCCGGATCGGTAAAACATGCGCCAAGTCAGGAAATATTGAAACATTTAAGCCGTGATCGAAAACCTTTGTTCGTTCCTGGGCACCCCATTGCCGGAACGGAAAAGTCCGGGCCGGAAGCGGGATTCAAGGAATTGTTCCGGGGTAAAAAAACCTTGCTTACGCCGTTACCGCTCACGGACGCGAAAGCCATCGCAAAAGTAACGGCTATGTGGGAAGCGGCAGGCTCGGAAGTTGAGACACTGGATGCCGAGCGCCATGATTATATCTATGCCGTGGTGTCGCATGCGGTGCAATTCCTGAGTTCCGCTTATGGCTTGATGATGGAGAAAGAGGATGTTAGCGGGGCCGATGATAATTTCCGCGCCTTCATCCGTCTTGCCGGTTCTGATCCGGTAATGTGGCGCGATATTTTTCTTTATAACCGGCGGAACCTGGAAGCGGCTATAACGGATTTTCTGTGCAATCTTGATGCGCTCGGTGAAAATGATGCATTCCAGGATAGGCTTAAGGCAGTGCGAGCAAAGCGTGAGTATTTCGAAATATTGCGTGGTGCGCGGCCATACGGTTTGCACTCTTCCGCCTATAAAGATCCACAGGCCGATCTTTGTATGCGTCTGCTGCCGCGTTTGCTTGCCTGTGCGCTAATGGAGACTATTCAGGAAAGCGAATACGCCTATGCGACCGGCGCAGGGCTGCATAGTTTTACGGAAAATCTTTTATTGCCGGATGCAGCGGATAGCGATGTTCTGATAACGCGCAAAAAGGACATAGCGACTGTTCTCAAGCAATTCAAGGCACAGGTAAATAAGCTTATGGCTGCCGTGGAATCAGGCAACGGTGCGGCGCTGGAAAACTTGCTCCGAAGGGGAAGAAATATTTATACATGATTGGCCTGCGATCAGGCGCATCGGAACTTCCTGATTTTTCTGCAAGTTTGTTGCGGTGGCGTAAACCTGCATCGACAGTGCGAGCACAGTAGGCAGAGCAGGTAGAAGAGATAACGTCGAGCCATGCTGGCATCCTATAGAAGGGCGGGCAATGACAATTATTCTTGCGCTCCTGGTGATGGAGGAGTACAAGGCGGCGGCCAGGGGGGAGGATGGTTCTGAAACGTCGTTAACGGCGCTGGAGCATGACACTCGAGTCCATAAAGCAGTTCCTGCTGGGCAAGCCCCTTGATCCTTTTCATCAAGATACGCCCGGCACATGGCTTTGGTCACCTTCCTTGCCTGGATCGGGCTGGGAGCCGATGGTATTTCCTCCTCATGCTATGGTCCGGAGGAGGCATTTATCGCGCTGGGCGGGCATAAACCACTCGCCATATTCCTGGCGTTTGCCACTGGGGTAACGGTTTTCCTGATCGCATTCGCCTACCGCCAGGTTATCGAGATGTTTCCGCATGGCGGCGGCGGTTATCGCGTGGCCAGCGCGCTGCTTGGACCACGTGCTGGGTTGGTTGCGGGTTCCGCGCTGATCATTGATTATATTCTCACCATTGCCATCTCCATTGCGAGCGGCGTGGATGCGATGTTCAGCATCGTGTCTCCGGCATGACAGCCTTACAAGCTGCCCGCGGAGTTTCTGCTGGTCGCGCTGCTTACCCTACCTCAATTTGCGTGGCATGAAAGAATCCATACGGTTGCTCATGCCTATTTTTCTCGGGTTTATTGCCATTCATGGCTTCCTGATCGTGTATGGTATTGCGAATCACGCTTCCGGCGTGGACGCATTGATGCCCAAGGCAATCCGGGAAACAAATGAAATGGCGAGCGCGGTAGGCTGGTTTGCCGTGCTGGCCCTTTTCTTCAAAGCGTTCTCGCTGGGCGGTGGCACTTATACGGGGCTGGAGGCAGTGTCCAACAGCTTGCATAGTGTGGCGGAACCCAAAGTGAAAACCGGCAAGAATACCATGATCTGCGTGGGTGCCTCCCTCGCCTTCATGGCGACGGGGATCATTATGCTTTATCTGCTGTGGGATGTCAGCCGGGTGCCGGGTCAGACACTGAATGCTACGACGTTTGGCAAGATTACTGCGCACTGGGAGGTGGCGGGAGTCAATATCTCCGCTGCCGTGGTGGCGGCGGCGATGCTGTTTTCCTCCGGACTGCTGTTTGTGGCGGCGAATACCGGCTTCCTGGCAGGACCGGCGGTGCTGGCAAGCATGGCCGTGGACCGGGATGCCGCACTTATTTAGTGCGCTTTCCAGCCGTCTCGTGACCAAAAATGGCATTGTGTTGATGGGCATTGCCGCCGTTGTCGCCCTGACGATCACCGGCGGTGAAGTAGGGCTTCTGGTGGTGCTGTATAGCATTAACGTGTTTCTCACTTTCATACTCTCGTTGGCTGGATTATGTCGTTACCGTTGGCGTGAGCGTGGCCGCGATCACAATCTACGCCAGTTGATCGTGCCATTTCTGGCCCTCGTGGTTTGTGCGGCGATCCTGCTCACCACCCTGCTGGAAAAATTTCTGACCGGTGCGTGGATCACGGTGGTGATCACAGGACTTGTCATTCTTTGCGGCACTCTGATTAAGCGGCATTATGCTCTCGTGCAGCAGCGTGTCGAGAAAGCGGAGGAGGAGCTGATGTACACCTTTGCCTGTGAAAACGGCAAGGCTATCGCCCCGGCGATACACCGCGAGAAGCCTACGGCAGTATTTCTGGTAAGTGAAACGAGCGCGAGCGGGATGCATGAATTTTTGTGGGTACAACGCGAATTTCCGGAAATATTCAAGAATTTCATATTCGTCAGCGTCGGGGAGATCGATACCGAGGAATTCTCCGACCAGAAAAAATGGAACAAGCTTCGGCGCGATACCAAGCAGCTATTAAAGAAATACGTCGATTACTGTCGGTGTAAAGGACTACCGAGTACGTTCTTTCACGATTACGGCACGGACATTGTGGATAAGCTCACCACGCTGACTGAGCGCATTGCGGGTGAGTTCCCGAAGGCTACGTTCTTCGCGACCAAGCTCATATCGGATAACGAAAATTTCCTGACCCAGCTTTTGCACAACCAGACGGCCTATATTCTGCAACGGCGCCTGCATAACAGGGGTAAGACAATGATTATCATGCCGATGAAGCTGTGATGGCCACTCTTTATCCCGGCGCAGTGACGTCTTATTGCGATCGGAACTCACCGGCGTAATAAACGCCCAGGAATTTTATCTTCTTGGTAAAAAAACCAAGCTCCTCTAATGCTCGCTGAGTATGCTTCTGTTCCGGATGTCCTTCAAAGGTGACGAAGAATTGCGCAGTGCCGTGATTGCCGAGGATGTAACTTTCAATTTTTAATAAATTCACTCCGTTAGTGGCGAAGCCGCCTAAGGCCTTGTACAGACCCGCCGGGATATTGCGCACGGTGAAAATCAGGCTGGTGAGAACCGCACCTTTTGCCGGGTCGGTATCGGCGGGTTCTTTGGAGAGCGTGATAAAAAGCGTATGGTTGGAATCCGAATCCTCCATGTTGCGCTGGACGATTTCCAGGGCATAAAGCTCTGCCGCAAGATCGGAGGCCAGCGCGGCTTTTGTGGCATCTTTCCACTCCGAGACAGCCTTGGCGGCCAGGGCGGTATCCGAGAGCGGCTCGGCTTTAAAGCTGAGCTTGCGCAGGGATTTTCGGCACTGCATCAGCGCTTGAGGATGGGAATAAACAGTTTTTATATCCTTTAGTTCTGCGCCCTTGAGCGCGAGCAGGTGTTGTTCCACCCGATGCAGATATTCTCCGGTAATGCTTAAGGAAGTATCCGGCAGGAGATTATGGATTTCCGCCACGCGGCCCGCCTGGGAATTCTCGATGGGGATGAAGCCGAGTGACGCCCTGCCTTGCTCCACCGCGTCGAACACATCCTCGAAGCTGGGGCAGGGGAGGGTATCCATATAGGGATGCGCGCGGCGGCAGGCGACATCCGAGTGCGCGCCAGCAATGCCCTGGAAGGCTATAAGCCTATCACTATCTTTCGACATTCCGGTTTTTTTACAGTATAACTGGCGGGGAGGAAAGGCAATTATGAATGTGGCGTTGAAGAAGATGAAAGAGATAAAAATCCCCGAATGGAAACCGGAAAGCTGGAAGGGGCTGCCCATTCAGCAGCAGCCGGATTACGACGATAGGAAGCGACTCAAGGAGGTCCTGGGTGCGCTGGAGGGCTATCCGCCGCTGATTACGCCGAGCGAGGCGCGCAGCCTGCGCAAAGAGCTGGCGCTGGTGGCAGAGGGTAAGGCGTTCCTGCTCCAAGGTGGCGACTGCGCCGAAAGTTTCGCCGAGTTCAATCAGCGCAATCTCACCGATTATTTCCGCGTGATTTTGCAGATGACGGTGGCGCTGATGCACGGCGCCGGGAGGCCGGTGGTGAAGGTCGGGCGTATCGCCGGGCAGTTTGCCAAGCCGCGCTCCGCCCCTATGGAAACCTTGGAAGGCCGGGAACTTCCGAGCTATCGCGGCGATATGGTGAATGCCATGGAATTCACCCCGGAAGGCCGCGTGCACAACCCGGGGAATCTTCTGCGCGTCTATCACCAATCGGCGGCAACGCTCAATTACCTGCGCGCGCTGGCGCGGGGCGGCTTCGCCGGGCTTGACCGCATCAATAGCTGGAACCAGGATTTCATCCAGCAGTCGCCGCAGGGCAGACGCTTCCAGGATCTGGTGGCGCATATCCGCGAGAGCATTTCCTTCATGGAGGCGTGCGGGTTGCCGTTCGAGGAGATGGAGCATCTCAAGGAAGCGCGGTTCTACGTTTCGCATGAGGGGCTGGTGCTCGATTACGAGCAGGCGCTGTTGCGGCGGGACGCGGAGAACAACGGTTGGTATGCCTGCTCAGCGCATATGCTGTGGATCGGCGACCGCACGCGCGGCCTCAGCGAAGCGCACGTGGAATTCTTCCGCGGCATTCAAAATCCCGTCGCCTGCAAGGTCGGGCCTTCGATGAAGCCGGACGATCTGCTGAAGCTGATCGCCGTGCTGAATCCAAAGAACGAGCCGGGAAAACTCACGCTCATCAGCCGCATGGGCGCGGCGAAGGTGAGCGCGCTGCTGCCGCCGCTGGTGCGCGCAGTGAAGAAGGAAGGCTGCAAGGTGGTGTGGTCGTGCGATCCAATGCACGGCAATACTGTCAAATCGCCGAACGGCATCAAAACCAGGCCATTCAACGATATTTTGGCGGAGGTGCGCAACTTCTTTGCCGTGCATAAGGCGGAGGGTACTTACGCCGGCGGCATCCATGTCGAGATGACCGGGCAAGACGTCACCGAATGCACCGGCGGCGCGCAGGCCATTTCCGAGATCAATCTCAAGGATCGCTACCATACTCACTGCGACCCGCGCCTCAACGCCTCGCAGAGCCTGGAGCTGGCCTTCCTGATTTCGGAGGAGTTGAGGAAGAGTTAGTAGCTGTTCTTAACGAGGGGATGTAATTGTTTGCGGAGGGTTTTGTTCGCTCTTCTGCGATGAAAGAGGAAAAGCCACCTCGGAGACATCCCGCATATTGACGAGCAGGCCATGTGTTTTATTGTCCATATTCAGGCTTCCAGTTTTAAGACCGCTCTTGCCTGCATTCTCTAAAAGCTGGTTGGAAAGCTTTTTCTTATCTGTCATTATCGTTCCTCCATCTTGTGATTCATGCGCTTCTTGAGCGACTTCTTCTTTGTTTCCATAGAGCACTCGTATATTACCTTCCGCAAGCGTTATCGCATCTATAATTAACGTGGCAGCAGAGCGCTTATTTTCTTCATTAAGCGCCAGCTCGTTGTAAGTAAAAGGTTCATGATATTGCGGGCCTTTAACATTGCGGACATAAATTCCTGCATGTTCTTTTGTTTGATCGACTGCAACGGTAGTCCTATAATGTTGGCCGTTGACGCTGAAATCTATCCACGCTGCCTTCATTGCCTGTGTTTTTTCATCGAGCATCACCGAGACATTTCCGACTTTTACATCACCTAGTATTTGGCTGTAGAAAGGCGTAATAGAGCCGATCGCATCAATGCGTGCAGAGAGGCCGAAAAGATTCGGTTCATACATATGCGGATAATATGGTTCATGTGGCAATGTACGTGGATCCACTCTATGGTGTTCCGTAACGGTTCCTTCTGTTATCGCCTTAAATAGGTTGTCTTTTATGTCCCAGATATATTTTTTATCCGGAGTGTGGCGCTTGTTGCCTTGAGAATCTACGGTAAGACATTTATATCCGCCGCCTATTTTATAGTTATCGGGCGCACGCCGGTCTAACCCATACCCTCCCCCTACAAGCTCATAGGTATGCACGGTATTATCGGTGTTAGTAATGACTATTTTTTGTGGCGCCGGTTCAAAATGATGTTCATGTTCTTTAGTTCCTTTTTGCCACGAAATTTCGGTGTGCTTGGCCAGAGGCTGTTCTTTTGCCAGAAGACCTTTAAATTCAGCAAGATCGTCCTTGAAGCGGTTATAGTCTTTACCATATGAATAGCCGCCCATCGTGACGGAAAAGCGTGTATAGTTTTGCGGATATGGCCATGACGCCTCCGGATATGTAAAGTCTGCATCCGGGTAGATGGATGTTATTGTTTTTTGCACCGAAGCTACATGGAGGTGTTTTATGCCTTCAACCGAAAAACTTCCGCCGGTTTTCGTCACCTTTTCCGAAGTTACATCAGCGGATGCCAAGGCTTCTTGCTTTTTGGCCTCAACAAAGGTTTTTCCGGATAGGATAGCGTTGATGGCTTGCTTTTCTCTGTTCAGCACTGCAAAGAATGCTTGCTGCTGTTCCTCACTAAGAGGATCAATAATAACGGTAGCAGGATTGATCTTGATGGAGGGATCATCCAGGTGATAATTATTTCTCACTTCAGTTGCTACAGTGGCAATGCGGAAAGATTCGATCGTTTCCTTTCCTATGGCGTTGAGGAGCGCTACGATTTCTTGCGCGGTTTTGTTGTTATCAAACTGTAGGGCGGAAAAGTAATGCGTCGCCGTTACTTTTCCTCTCAACTTCTGATTGAAAGAAATCGCCGTTACGGGACAACCTGTTATTCTCTCAAATTCCTTGGAAAATTTATCCTTTGATTCTTGCCCAGTCATTTTAAGCTCCCCTTTAGGTGCCATTTATAAAATATCATCAAATAGTTAATAAATCATTAATGAAACTGAGATTGTGGTGTGCGCATCCCCGCTGCGACCCGCGCCTCAACGCCTCGCAGAGCCT
>CAZXYG010000017.1:9682-20041 GCA_964644885.1 uncultured Rickettsiales bacterium | reverse complement strand
ATAATACTTTAGGCCTTCCTGATTTCGGAGGAGTTGAGGAAGGCCTAAAGTATTATTCCACGATGCGCAGGCTGCCGAATAATCCGTCCTGCTCATCATCCGGGCCGGCGGCAAAGTAGAGAGCATTTGTGTCGCCCAGGCTTGCGCCGTTGCCGAACAGGATGCCCCAGATCTTATCAATCTTGATGGCGTTACCCCGCTCATCGCGCATGACATCAATATATGCGCGGGTGCTGGCGTCATAGGCGGCGATGGTGCCGTCGCCCAGATTGCCGATGAGCAGCGCGTTCGATAACGCTCCGAAGTTATCAGGCGAATAAGCCAATCCCCAAGGCGCGCTGAGCTTGCCGCTATCGTCCCACACCGCGATCAATGTGCCTTCCTCGGTGAATTCGGCGAGCCTGCCGTTGCCCGGAACCGAGGTATCTTCCTCGCCCACGAAAAGCGCACCTTCCTCGCAGGTTCTATTTTTAATTTCATCCGCCGGGCAGGGCTGTGTTTTGGCATAGGTCACGAAAATGCGGTTATTGCCCACCGGAGTCTTAAGCGCTTGCACATTGAACGGCGCGTATTCGCCTGGGTCGACGACGCCGTTTTTATTGCCGTCAAAAGGCATGTCAAAAATAACGGGAAGGGACTTGAATTCGCCGTCAAACACTTTAATTGCGGGATGCTCGCCGAAATCCGCCGCGTAAAGGCGGTCATAGCCGGCGCTGATCGCCAGGCCGAAAAATTGCGCGCCTTCCTTGGATTGGTCGATGACAGTAACGGCTTCTTCCGGACGATCGAAAGTACCATCGTCTTTCTTTCGTTCCGTCCATGCGGAAATAATGCCTCCGTCACTTGCAAAGATGAATTTTGCAGGCGCGGTGATCGCCTCCGCGTCGGTTGCTTTCTGTGTGATGACGAAATTTTTGCCGCTATCGCTGAATATCACTCCGGTAGCGAAATTTTCTTCGCCGCCTATAGGCAGCGTGATGGTTTTCAGCTTATCCTGATGCAGCGTGCGCAACGCTGTGTCATCGGATCTACTGACATCGCCGACATATTCAAAGCTGGTATCCTTGGCCGTGACCCAAAAATGTCCGCCAGCGCCCGCGGGACGGATGGCGATACCCCAGGCGTTAATCATCGTTTTCTCTACCGTACCTGGTTTATATTTTTCCTTGTTCGCGACGAAATTCGTTTGCGTATAGCGGTTGGATTCTTCAGCTTTCGCCCACGGCGCGTTCAGTGAGAGGGCACCGCAAAGCACTACGGTGTATAGTAGGTGCATGTTTTTCTCCTATGCTACTGTTAACGCAATAATTAAGGGATGATAAGCTAAAAATCTAACTGACGATAATGTTTTTCTTTCTTAAGAGTTTTACTGCGCGGAAATCGGCATGATAATCCGCCTGCTGCTTTTCGCGTCTATGGTAAAGAAGGAGGATTGCAAGACGGGGAATGCCGTCAAATCGCTCCGCTCCCGCGCCCAACGCTTCACCAATCCTGAAGCTGGCGTTGGAAGAACTTAGAAAAGCTTAAACGACTTAAGAGTCGTAGCGCTTGCGTTGGAGCTTGCGAACGCGGCGGACGCTTTCGGAGGCTTCGCGGACGCGGCGCTCGGAGGGTTTTTCATAGAAGCGACGCAGCTTCATCTCGCGAAATATGCCTTCACGCTGCATCTTTTTCTTGAGCACGCGCAGCGCCTGCTCGATATTGTTATCCTTAACGATTATATGCACGCAACACGTACCTCCTACTTAAACAGAATGGCGATCATAACATGAAACCAACCGTTGAGGCAGCCTTTTTTGCCTATTATAGTGCGAAAGTCAAGCGCGGAGGTAAAATTCGCGGCGCTTTTTTCCCGCTTGCGGGTGAGGTGATGGTGAGGCGATAAGGTATAGGGTATGGCTTTATGAGCGATAAGAAGCAGTGCATTCTGGAGCGGTTCCTTACGCACGTGCCTTTTGACGGCTGGAGCCGAGCGGCTCTGGAACGTGCCGCGCAAGAGGTAAGCGGCGATGCGCGTTATGCTTCTATATATTTTTCGGGGGGACTTGCCGATGTCGCCGCTGCCTTTGCCGAAATGACGGATAGGGGAATGAAAAAGGAGCTGGATGCCATTCCATTGAAAACTTTGAAGATCCGGGAACGCATCGCCGCCTGTGTACTGGCGCGGTTGCGTTTCATGAAACCGCATAAAGAAGCGGTGCGCGGCCTCGCCGGATTTCTTGCGGCGCCGTCGCGCTATTCGCTGGCTTTTACTCTCCTGGCGCGCACGGCAGATGAAATATGGCACCTGGCGGGCGATACCTCCGCCGATTTCAACTATTATACCAAGCGAATATTGCTGGCGGGCGTTTATTCCAGCAGCCTGCTTTATTGGCTCAACGATGTATCGGATAACTATAAGGATACGGAGGCTTTCCTTGCCCGCCGCATTGCCGACGTGATGGTAATCCAGACGCTCCGGCAGAAATGCAAGCAGTAGGTGAGTAAAGCGTCTTATATTACGACGAAAATATAAGAGGCTATTCAATCGTCTGTTTTTTTCTAAAAATGCCTATGGCGGGGGAGGAAAAATGAAGCGGCAACGCTTCACCGCCGAATGTCGCCATCAATTCATATTCCGGCAATTCCATATCGGCCAGTTTTCTATGAAATGAGCGCTCTTCTTCAGGCGGCGCCTTGGCGCCCCGGAACCCAAAGTACACATCGCTCCTGGTTGCTATTTCCTCCACATGGTGCGTCCAGATCATGTATGCGGCATTATCGTAGGGAAAGTGGCTGATAATATTATATTTTTTTTCATCTATGCGGGGCGCGTGATATCCGGGATAGGCTCCTATGGTTGTGCCTTCGGGAATGTGTGTGGCGATATACCGCGCCGCGAGGATGCGGCTATCCTGGTGGCGCACGATAACCGGCCTTATGCCGATATACGCCATAGCCATTGCAATCATTACAAGAATGCAGATGCCTTCCTTGCTTCTGAGGAACTGGAGCATAAGAGGTTGCAAGGCAAGTACGCTGACTAAGGGCGCGATCAGCAAGACATAGCGCCCCATCAGCGCGCTGTTGAAATAGGCGAGAAAAACCAGGACAAGAATCATGCCCGCCCGTTCCAGCGGGTGATGCTTAACATGAAAACGGAGTAAAAAACTGCCAATGCTGACCATAGCTAAAACCACCGTCAGGCCTAAGCATTCCACGCATGCGTTAAGGGTAACGGCAGCGGCGTAGAAAAAATTTTCACGCGCCTGCGCGGGCCGTCCATAATCCATTCGCGCCAGCTCGAAACGGATGGAATTCAAAAAATCCTCAAACTGCAAAACGATGCCGGGAGTCGTCGCGATCAAAATGACGATCGAAACGATGCCGGCGGCGACAAGTCTGCCATCAGCGAAGGATCGCAGTAATTGCGATGTTTTTTTGCCGGAGGGCGCGGCTTCAAGCGCATGCAGCATGTGGAGCGTAAGCAGATAAACGGCGCCGATGGCTGCAGTGTATTTTGCACCGGCCGCTAGTCTAAGAAGCGTCCCCGCCCACACATAGCTTCCGAATGATCGGCGATCGTATGTCGCTCTGTAGACTGCAATCAGGAATCCGGTGAACAGAAATGTCGTGGTGATATCCACGGTCGCCCAGGAGGAAGATTGTATGTGTCCCGGCGAGAGGGCCAGCACAAAGGCCGCAAGAAGACCGGCTGTTTTATCAAAAACGATCCGGCCTAACCGGTACGTGAGATACAGGGTGGCGGTGCCAAGAAAAACAGAAAACAACCTGCCCGCCATATAAGTATACACCCATGCATCGCCGCCTAACGCATGCACAATAGGTTTGGTGCAGAAAACAAACGAGCCGATCAGGGCATGAAATAGCGTAGGGTAACGCAGGTCGCCGGGAGCCAGAAGGAATGCAGGAAAACGAGAGAGATCGAGAATAATTTTTATTTCATCGGGATGAAAATAGCTTTGGAATTGATCAAAGAACGGCACGCCCCAGAAAATACCGGCGAAGCGAAGAATGAATCCCGTCAGCAGGATAGCGGCGAGCAGCCCATGCGCGCGAAGGAGCAGAGATATAGTCATTATTTTCTAGCCGTCTTCAAAATGCAGCAGGCTTACCGTGCCTATGAGCAGGCTGATGATCACCGGTATCCACGCCGAGAGCGTTACGGGCATGCTGCCTGAAAGCCCGAACGTGGAAACAAGACTGGTCAGGAAATACAGCAGAAAACCGGTGAGAATGCTGGCGGTAATCAGCAGCCCGCTTTTACCTTTGCGTGGCGGGCTGAGCGAGAAAACAGCCCCGATGAGTACCATGGCGGCGAAGAATAGCGGGCTGACCAGCGTGGTATGCCAATAGAGCCGGTGCCGGAGCGCTGAAAATCCGGCATCCTGCAGCGTACTAATAAATCCCGGCAATTCCCAGAACGAAATGCTTTCCGGTGAAGCAAGGCTGTCATGGATTTGCTCGAAAGTGAGGTCGGTTTCCAGAAAATATTCATTTTGCGGTTGGCCGATGACTTCGCGGGTAGTGACCATCACATCGTTCAGGCGCCAGAAATCGGTAACCAGTTTTGCCTCCTTTGCATCAATGCGGCGAAGAAATTTATCCTGAGCGCCATAAACAAAGATCGTCACGTCGAATAACTCGATGTCTTCACCGGTGCCGGTACGCAGGGCGTGAATTACGGTTTCTCCATTTTTCTCGCCATTAGCGTCCGAGAGGTTGCGTTGTCTCAGCCACAACCCTGATGAAGATACCGCAAGCAGGCTAGTGCGGCCGTGCAGGTATTTGCCTTCCAGAAATTCATAGCGGGAAAGCATCGTGCAGCCGAGCGGGTTCAAGGCGGTGATGAACAGAACGCCGATAGCGAAAGCCAGCGTCACGGGCGGCACCATGAACTGCCATACGGAGATACCGGCGGCGCGCGCGACCACCAGCTCATAACTGCGCGTGAGCCGCGTCAGGCAGAAGACCGCGGCAAGCAACATCACGAACGCGCCCATTTTTTGCACCATCAGCGGATAGCGCAGCAACGCCATCTGAAACAGAATGAAAGCCGGAGCATCCCGGCCGTGGGCGCGGCGCAACAGTTCCATGAAATCAACCAGCAGAATGATAACGGTGAAAGCGGCCAAGGTGATTCCAAGGCTGAGCAGGAATTGCTTGCCGATATAGAAAGAGAATCGAAGGGGAAGGCGCATGTTGCTCCAACTATAAACATGCAAGCCGATATTTCAACTTCTCTGCGTTTGTTTTTATGCCATTGCAAAATAGCTCCACACTTGCATAAAAATCCACTACTCTTCCCGCCATGCGCCGGGCCGTGGAACACCGTAGGGATATCGACCGCAGGACGCTGCTGCTTGGGGCGGCTGAACTGGCGCTTCTCACGGGGCTTGGAGGCAGGCTATACTACCTCCAGATACAGAAATCCGATCTCTATAAAACCCTTGCCGAAGGTAATCGCGTGCGCCTGTTTCCGGTATTGCCGGACAGGGGGAGGGTTCTTGACCGTAACGGTGTGGTTCTGGCCGATAGCATTCCGCGCTATCAGCTCTGGCTGGATGCGGGGAACGCCGAGCAAGCGGAAAATGTACTCGCCGCGCTTAAGGATATTCTCGCCATACCCGATGAAGAGATGCGTAAAGTGAAAGAGAAGCTCAAGGAAGCACCAGGCGAACCATTGTTGGTAAAGGATTATCTGGACTGGAGTGCGCTTTCGGCGATCGAGGTGCGTGCGCCTGATTTACCCGGCGCGCAAGTGGAAACCTCGCATGTCCGTCATTACCCTCTGGGTGGCGCCACTGTCCATGCGGTGGGATACGTGGGCGCGGTTACCAAGGAGGAAATGGAGAGCAGCCCTCTCTACCGGCATCCGAATTTCCGCATTGGTAAAACCGGCATCGAAAAAGCGCTGGAGCGGAGGCTCCGCGGCAAACCCGGCGTCAAGCGGGTGGAGGTCGATGCGCTAGGCAACCGCGTTCAGGAGCTTTCTATCGAGGAAAGCATATCAGGCACGGAAACGCTGCTTACGCTTGATGCCGAATTGCAGGCATTCGCCATGCAGCGCATGGCGGGTTTAGGAGGGCTGGAGCGGGAAAGCGGCGCGGCGGTGCTGCTCGATGCCGTGAACGGCGAAGTGCTGGCGATGGCTTCCGTGCCTGCGTTCGACCCCCACCAGATGGTGCGCGGCATGACGCCGGCGGCATGGCAGGCGCTGACGCGCGACCCTGACGTTCCGCTCATCAATAAGACCATCGGTGTTCGTTATCCTCCTGGCTCCACATTTAAATTGGTGGTAGCGCTGGCGGCATTAGAGGCCGGCGTCATCAATCGTAATACTCGGTTTTACTGCCCCGGTCACTACGTCTTCGGCGGTCGCCGGTTTCATTGCTGGGAGCGCAAGGGGCACGGGCATGTCACTGTGCTGGAAGGCATCGCCAAATCCTGCAACGTCTTTTTTTATAACGTATCGCAATCCGTTGGCGTGGATCGTATTGCGGCGATGGCGCGCAAGCTTGGACTCGGCGATGTCACGGGGGTGGGCTTGACGGGCGAGAAACCTGGGCTTATCCCGGATCGGGCATGGAAACGCAAGGCGCTGAAAGCGCCGTGGTACCCCGGCGAGACGCTGAGTGTCGGCATCGGCCAGGGTTATGTGCTGGCGACGCCGCTGCAATTGGCGCTCATGTCGGCGCGAATAGCAAGCGGCAGGAAAGTGGAGCCGCATCTTGTGCAGGAGCGAGAGGAAAGAGAGGCGACGTTTCCGGCGCTCGAACTATCGGCGGCAAGCATGAATTTGCTGCGTGAGTGCATGAACCGGGTGGTGAACCATCGCAGCGGGATAGGTTATAATGTCAGAATTCCCGAAGTGGGATTTGAGATGGCGGGCAAGACCGGCACCGTCCAGACCCATGAAAAGACCTATGAATTTCTGCCCAAGGAGCGCAAGCTGCGCTATCATGCGGTGTTTGTGGGCTACGCTCCGGTGCATGCGCCGCGCTATGCGGCGGCGGTGATCATCGAGCATGGCGGCTTCGGCGGGCAGGTTGCCGCTCCGGTAGCGCGGGATCTGCTCAGAAAAGTCCAAGGTCTTAAGGTTCTTAAGGTATAGTGTTATTATGATCCGCATGCCGCATTGGCCGGTGGAGCATAAGCCCATTGATCTTGGGCTTGATCGGATTCGGGCATTGCTTGCTAGGCTTGAACATCCCGAAAGGAAACTATCTCCGGTGGTGCATATCGCCGGAACCAACGGCAAGGGTTCGACGCTGGCCTTTGTGCGCGCGATGCTGGAAGCGGCGGGATATAAGGCGCATGTTTACACCTCGCCGCATTTAGTGGTGTTCAACGAACGCATCGTGCTAGCGGGAAAGCCGATCGGCGACGATTTTTTATATGACGCGCTGGAAGAATGCAGGAAAAAAGCCGAAGGTATCCCACTCACGTTTTTTGAAGGCACTACGGCGGCGGCGCTTCTTGCTTTCTCCAAGGTTCCTGCCGACGTCGTGCTGCTGGAAACAGGCTTGGGCGGGCGGCTGGATGCTACCAACGTCATCGCAAAGCCTTCGCTCACCATCCTTACTCCAATATCTTTTGACCACATGGAATATTTGGGCAATGCGCTCGCGCAAATCGCCTGGGAAAAGGCCGCCATCATGAAACCCGGCGTTCCGTGCGTATCGAGCAGGCAGAAAAAAACGGCAAGGGAGGCATTGGAAAAGTTTTCAAAAGAAATAGGGGCGCCATTGTTTATGCAGGGCAGGGAATGGAATATTCGCGCAGTGGAGAACGGCTTGCGTTATGAAGATGAGAGGGGAATTCTTATGCTTCCTTTGCCCTCGCTTCCTGGCAAGCATCAATATGCCAACGCGGGGTTGGCGGTGGCGGCGTTGCGGCGGTTGAAAGATTTTGCGATTTCTGATGCGGCTATCACCAAGGGCATCCTCCACGCGCAATGGCCGGGGCGTTTGCAAAGGCTGAAAGGGCCGGAGGGACATGAAATATGGCTCGACGGCGCGCATAATCCTGATGGGGCCAAGGCGCTCGCCGCGCATGTTAAAACATGGAAACAGCCCGTCTATCTTATTGTGGGAATGCTTAAGAATCGCACTCCATCGGATTTTCTGCTGCCCTTTGCAGGGCATGTGTCGGGTTGTTATGCCGTGCCGGTTCCCGGCGAGAATAGCCACGCTTCCGGCGATATCGCGGCGGCGGCGAAAACGCTTGGCATGGCTTCGTTTGAGATGAAAAACGTAGCGGATGCGATCGCGGCTATCGCGGCGAAAAATACACCGGGCCGCATCGTTATCTGCGGCTCGCTCTATCTTGTGGGATCGGCGCTTGAAGAAAATGGATAAGAATGTCATACATAGCCGCGCAATGCAGCCGCTTATATCCCGCAGAGCCTCAAGCTTGAAAGGCGACATCACCGTTCCCGGCGATAAATCGATTTCGCACCGGGCGCTGCTGCTTTCCTCGCAGGTTGTCGGCACGGCAAGAATCACCGGCTTGCTGGAAGGCGAGGACGTTCTGCACACCGCCGCATGCTTAAAAGAAATGGGTGTGGATATACGGAAAGAGAAGAGGGGCATTTATCGGGTGCGAGGCGTAGGCACCGGCGGGTTGGATATTCCCAACACTATACTCGATATGGGCAATGCCGGCACCGGCGCACGCTTGCTGATGGGGTTGGTGGCGACGCATCCCTTTCGCAGTGTATTTACGGGCGATGAAAGCCTTCAGAAGCGCCCGATGCGGCGCGTCATGCTGCCGCTTGAACAAATGGGCGCGCGGTTCGAGGCGGCGGAAGGAGGCAGGCTGCCGCTCACGGTCATCGGCGC
Organism: uncultured Rickettsiales bacterium; assembly: GCA_964644885.1. GTDB lineage: Bacteria > Pseudomonadota > Alphaproteobacteria > Rickettsiales > JACKKO01 > CAZXYG01. The sequence continues at coordinate 11,198 of CAZXYG010000017.1, read as the reverse complement.
GGAGATGCCGCTGCCGATGACGTATGCATTGCCGGTGGCTTCGGCACAGGTGAAATCGGCGATTCTTCTTGCGGCGCTTAATACGCCGGGGAAAACAACCGTCATCGAAAAACAACCCACGCGCGACCATACCGAATTGATGATGCGCTATCTCGGCATGGAATTGGAGAGTGAAGATGGGCGCATCACGCTCACGGGGCAGCCGGAAGCGAAAGCGCGGGATATTGCCGTTCCCGCCGATCCTTCCTCGGCGGCGTTTCCTGCGGTGGCGGCGCTGATTACGCCGGGGTCGGAAATCGTGATCCGCAACGTATGCATGAATCCGCTCCGCACTGGGCTTTATACGACTCTGGAGGAGATGGGCGCGGACATAACATATGAAAACGCGCGCGAGGAAGCAGGCGAGATGATCGCGGATATACGAGTGAAAAGCAGCGCGCTGAAGGGCGTAAAAGTTCCGGCGGAGCGCGCGCCTTCGATGATCGACGAATATCCTATCCTGGCGGTAGCGGCGGCTTTCGCCGAGGGCGAAACGCGCATGAAAGGTTTGCAGGAATTGAAGGTGAAGGAGAGCAACCGTTTGCAAGCCACCGCTGACGGACTGAAAGCCTGCGGCGTGGATGTGGAAAGCGGCGAAGACTGGCTGTGCGTGAAGGGAAGCGGCAAACCGCCGAACGGCTGCGGAAAGGTTGTAACGCATTACGACCATCGCATCGCCATGGCGTTTCTGGTGATGGGCATGGCCTCGCGGGAGGAGGTTATCGTGGATGACGCTACAGCTATTAATACAAGTTTTCCAGGGTTTAGCGAGTTGATGAATAATCTGGGGGCGGGGATTGCCTAAATACAAACCTCTCGTGATCGCCATCGACGGGCCGGCGGCTTCGGGCAAGGGGTCCGTGGGGCGGAGGTTGGCCAAACATCTAGGTTATGTGTATCTGGATACGGGCAAGCTCTATCGCCTGGTGGGGTGGAAGGCGTTGCGGGAAGGCCTGGATATTGATGCCATGCGCGATATACACTCGCAAGAAGCGGGGAGGGTTGTTTTCTTGGCTTCTTCTATTGATATCAAGGAGATAAAATTACCTGGCCTCTCCTCCGAAGAAGTGGGGAGCGCGGCCTCCGTTGTGTCGGCCATACCGGAAGTGCGGAAGGCGTTGCTTGCTTTTCAGCGCGAGATGGCGGGAAGCCCTCTGGGCGCGGTGTTGGATGGCAGGGATATCGGCACGGTGGTGTGTCCGGAGGCCGATTTCAAGTTTTTTATCACGGCTAATGTGGAAACGCGGGCGGAAAGGCGATTTAAAGAGTTGCAAAAACAGGACGATACGGTTATATATCGCTCCGTTTTACAGGATTTGCAGAGGCGCGACGAGCGGGACCGTTCACGCACGATATCACCTTTGAAGCCTGCGCACGGCGCGATCCGGATCGATACCACCGCGATGAGCTTGGATGCAGTCTTCGAAAGGGTGTTGTCTGTAGTGCTCTCCGTGGCCGCGCCTCGCAAAAAATCATC
>CAZXYG010000017.1:7794-9672 GCA_964644885.1 uncultured Rickettsiales bacterium | reverse complement strand
AACGCAGTGAAAAACGAAAAACCATTTTCGACGGGCGAAAATTTCGCCGAACTCCTGGAGGAAAGCTTTTCCAGCAAGCTTAAAGAGGGAAGCCTTGTCAAAGGGCGCATCGTTTCCAAGAACAAGGATTATGTGATTGTGGACGTGGGCCTCAAGACCGAAGGCCGGATTTCGGCGCAGGAATTTCACATGTCGGGTGAAGCGGACGGCATGGAGGTTGGCGACGAAATCGAAGTGTACCTGGAGCGGTTTGAAAACCGCGAGGGTGAAGTGGTGCTCAGCCGGGAAAAAGCGCTGCGCGAAGAATCGTGGGAGCGTTTTGAATCCGCTCACAAGAAAAATGAAACCGTGGACGGCGTTATTTTCGGAAAGGTCAAGGGAGGATTCACGGTTGATCTGGATGGCGTGGTGGCGTTCCTGCCCGGCAGCCAAGTGGACGTGCGCCCGGTGCGCGATATCGGCCCGCTGATGAATATCAAGCAGCCGTTCATGATCCTGAAAATGGATCGCGCCCGCGGCAATATAGTGGTTTCCCGCCGCGCGATTCTCGAAGAATCCCGCTCCGCCGAGCGCGAGGAAATTCTCTCCAAGATCGCCGAAGGCGTGGTGCTGGAGGGCATGGTCAAAAACATCACCGATTACGGCGCGTTTATCGATCTCGGCGCCGTGGACGGGCTGCTGCACGTCACGGATATTTCCTGGCGCCGCGTCAATCATCCTTCCGAAGTGCTTTCGGTAGGACAGACCATCAAGGCCAAAGTGATAAAATGCGATCCCGAAACCAAGCGCATTTCGCTCGGCATCAAGCAGTTGGAGGACAGCCCGTGGCAGAATATCGAAACGCGCTACCCGGTGGGCGCCGATCATGCGGGCAAGGTAACGAACATCACCGATTACGGCGCATTCGTTGAATTGGAGCCGGGCGTTGAGGGCTTGGTGCATGTTTCCGAGATGAGCTGGGTAAAAAAGAATCTTCATCCCAGCAAGCTGCTTTCCACCAGCCAGGAAGTGAAAGTCAGGGTTCTTGAAGTCGATTCCGTTAAGCACCGCATCAGCCTGGGCATCAAGCAGTGCGAGGAAAATCCCTGGCAGAAATTCGCGGCGGCGCACAAGCCGGGCGAAGTGATGCAGGGCGATCCAAGTCCGGCGTAAGCCCGACAAACAACCCGAAATCCGCAACGTGATGGATTTCGGGTTGTTTGTCGGGCTTACGCCGGACTTGGATGGCCTGGTGCATGCCAACGATCTGAGCTGGAGCGAGAAACCCGACGCAGCCGTCAAGAAATACAAAAAGGGCGAAACGGTTTCGGTGAAAATCCTGGCGTTGGAGCCGGAAAAAGAACGTATTTCACTCGGCATCAAGCAGTTAGAGAAAGACCCCCTCAGCTCGGCTTTCGATAACCCGAAGCTCAAAAAAGGCGCTGTGCTCACCTTCCGCGTTACCGCCGTCAACAATGACGGCATTGAAGTGGAAGTGGCGGAAGGGCTTACGGCCTTCATCAAGCGTTCGGAGCTTTCCGCCGACCGGCTGGATCAGCGCCCGGAGAAATTCGCCGTAGGCGATCGCGTGGACGCCAAGATCGTTTCACTGGATGCTTCCAGCCGCAAAGTCGGCCTTTCCATCAAGGCTTACGAGCTGGATGAGCAGAAGCGCACCATCGCCGAATTCGGCTCTACCGACAGCGGCGCCAGCTTGGGCGATATCCTTGGGGTAGCCCTCAGTTCCGCGAAGCAGAAGAAAGGCAAAGCGGCGGAGAAGGAAGAAGGAAAAACGCCCGCCAAGAAGCCGGCAAAATCCGAGGAGCCGAAAAAAGAAGCCAAGAAAAGTGCGGCTAAGGCCAAAAAAGAACCGGCGAAAGAGGAAGAAAAAGCCGAGGC
>CAZXYG010000017.1:5261-7784 GCA_964644885.1 uncultured Rickettsiales bacterium | reverse complement strand
GAAAACCGCTGCAAAAAAGCCGGCAGCGAAAAAGAAATAGCAGGGTTTTTCATCAAGCGTTCTTTGCATGATGGAAGGCAGCGGGGCAAGCATTGTATAAAGCAAAGGTAGCCATGCCAAAAAAGCCCCCGAAGACCGAGCGCCGCACTCTCGCCATTCTCGTCGATAACGAGTTCGGCGTGCTGGCGCGGGTGATTGGCCTTTTTTCCGGGCGCGGCTATAACATCGACAGCCTCACCGTGAGCGCGGTGGACGAAGCCCGCAATATTTCGCGCATTACCGTCGTGACGCGGGGTGCGCCTCGCGTGGTGGAGCATATTCGGGCGCTGCTGGAAAAACTGGTGCCCGTGCATACCGTGCGTGATCTCTCCGTCGAAAGCCCTCATATCGAGCGCGAGGTGGGGTTGCTGAAAGTTAAGGGGACGGGGAAAAAACGCACCGGCGCACTGGCGCTGGCCGACCGTTTTGGCGCGCGGGTGGTGGATTCCACCGAAGAATCCTTTGTCTTCGAGCTTTCCGATACCCCCCAGAAACTAGATAAATTCACCGCCATGATGGCTCCGTTGGGTCTGATCGAAGTCTGCCGCACCGGCGTGACTGCGATGTCACGGGGGAGCGAGGGGATTGAGGTGGAGAAAAAAAGATGATTTTGTTAATTATTTATTAACTATCTTTATCTATATTCAGTAGCGTTAACGTATCAGGGGAAAAACACCATGCCATCATTCAGCAAGCAAGCAGCTAATCAAGCTACCTTTCAAGCGGGAAAAATTAGCAATATGACGAGTAGGCTTGCTACAGAAGCAGAACATAAAGGCGGTGACTACGGAAAGCATTTTAAGAGTATGCAGTTTGCAATAAATGGGATATTGGCTGGATTAGTGGAACCTTTCTTGGAAATGCCAGACAGCTCGCAGGTTCAAAAAAGTGCTCGTAGGGGAATGGAGGCGTTATGCACCACTTTCGGAGCATATGTTTATGAAGATACGCTTGCATTAATATCGCCACCAGAACGCCGCCCCCACAAGTTGCAAAAAATTATTCAAGAATCACAGCAATTAGCTCTTGAGCTGACAAATAAAACCACAGGTGTAGTAAGAAAAAAATAATTGCAAATTACATTTCAATAATCAATTCAAGGAGTAACCCATGAGTCTCAAAGTTTATTACGATAAAGACGCCGACCAGGATCTCATAAAATCCAAGAAGATCGCCATTATCGGCTATGGCAGCCAGGGCCATGCGCACGCGCAGAATCTTAAGGATAGCGGCGTGAAGAACGTGGTGATCGGCCTGCGCACCACCTCCAAGAGCGCGGAGAAAGCCAAGAACGCCGGGTTTAAGGTGCAGGAACCCGCCGATGCCGTGCAGGGCGCCGATATCGTGATGATCCTGGTGCCGGACGAATTCCAGGCCAATCTCTACAGCAACGAGATCAACGGCAACATCAAGGAAGGCGCTGCGCTGGCTTTCGCGCACGGCCTGAATATCCATTTCAAGCTGATCAAGCCGCGCGAGGATCTCGACGTGTTCATGGTGGCGCCCAAAGGCCCCGGCCATACCGTGCGCTCGGAGTATCTGCGCGGCGCGGGCGTACCGTGCCTGCTGGCCATCGCCCAGAATCCTTCCGGCAAGGCCAGGGAGATCGGCCTTTCCTACGCTTCCGCCATCGGCGGCGGGCGCTCCGGCATTATCGAAACCACCTTCCGCGACGAATGCGAAACCGACCTGTTCGGCGAGCAGACCGTGCTCTGCGGCGGCTTAACGGCGTTGATGCAAGCCGGGTTCGAAACGCTGGTCGAAGCGGGCTACCCGGAGGAAATGGCTTATTTCGAGTGCGTGCATGAGGTGAAGCTGATCGTGGACCTGGTCTATGAAGGCGGCCTGGCCAACATGCGTTACTCCATTTCCAACACGGCGGAGTATGGCGATTACAGCGTCGGCCCCAAGATCATCACCAATGAGACGCGCAAGATTATGAAAGAAACGCTGAAGCGCATCCAGTCCGGTGAGTTCACCAAAGAATTCATCGCCGACGCGCAGGGAGGCTATAAGAAGATGAACGCCTACCGCGAGCAATCCGCCAAGCACCCCATCGAAAAAGTGGGCGCGCAACTGCGTAAAATGATGCCCTGGATCGGCAAGAACAAGCTGGTGGATAAGAAGGTGGCTTAATTTTTCTTATATCTAGGATTATCATGAGGCCATTATAGAAAATATAATGGCCTCATTTCTTATGCCAAACACATATACAATTCTTGAAACCATTTTCACCACTTTCCGGCAAACCATACCTCATATCCCCACCGCCGCCATAGAGCTTGAGTTTTACCTCGAAACCAAGGACGAAGCGCAAGCCGAAATCATTATGAGAAAAATCATGGCGACCTGCGGAAAGCAAGGCGTTGCCGTCATCAAGACGACCAAGGAGGACGGCAAGGGACAGCATGAAATCGTGCTGGCGCCTTCCGACGATCTTTTGGCGTTGGCGGAAGCCACGGTAGATCTTAAAAACATAATTTG
>CAZXYG010000017.1:4661-5251 GCA_964644885.1 uncultured Rickettsiales bacterium | reverse complement strand
AAAGGGCGATCAGCTTTTTGCCAAGCGCGGCGATGAAGAAGAAAGCCTGCTGATGCAACACGCCATCGCCGGTTTGCTCGCTACGTTGCCGGAGGCCATGCCGTGCTTTGCGCCCTCCGATGCTTCGTACAAGCGCTACGCCACGCAGTACGCGCATTCCAAGGCGCACTATAATGCGCCCGCTACCATAAGCTGGGGCGGCAATAACCGCACGGTCGCCATTCGCATCCCCACCAGCACGCACACGCCGGAAATGCGACATATCGAGCACCGCGTTGCGGGCGCGGATGCCGACCCGCATCTCGTGATCGCCGCCATATTAGTGGGCATCATGCATGGATTGAGCGAGAAGCTCTCGCTTACCTTGCCAAAGATTTACGGTAATGCCTGGGAGCGGCAATATTCGATGCCGCCGCTGCCTGCCTCCCTGGCGGAAGCCAGAAAACATTACGAGGAGGGGAGGGTGATGAGGAAGTATATCAACATATAATGCCCCCCGCTTACGCCGGGGAAACGATGGCATCGGCAAGCGCCCGCACCAATCCCAATACCTCGGCAACTGATTTTTCCCTATCGTTCAGATTCTCCTC
>CAZXYG010000017.1:0-4651 GCA_964644885.1 uncultured Rickettsiales bacterium | reverse complement strand
CCTCAATCTTCTTCACCAGCGCCGAGCCGACGACGATTCCATCGGCGATTGTGGCGATTTCGGCGGCTTGCTCCGGCGTTTTGATGCCGAAGCCTACGGCGATGGGAAGTTTTGTATGTCTGCGCAACATGGCGAGCGATTTTTTGATTTCATTGACTTGCGCCGATTTCGTGCCGGTGATGCCGGTCACGGAAACGTAGTAGACGAAACCCGAAGCATTCTTGAGAATCTTCTTTGCCCGTTTTCCGTCGGTGGTGGGTGTGGTGAGCTTCACCAGTGCCAGCTTGGCCGGGATGGAATAGCGCGTGAACTCGGCTTCCTCTTCTGGGGGAAGATCAACGATGATAAACCCATCTACCCCGGACTTTTTCGCATCTGCGACAAACTGCTCTGTACCATATCGAAAGATGGGATTGTAATAGCCCATAAGAATGAGCGGAGTATCGTTATTTTTTTTTCTAAACTCTCCGGTCATAGCCAGAACGCGCTTCAGGCTCATACCGGAAGCAAGCGCTCTATCCCCGGCTGCCTGGATGGTAGGCCCTTCCGCCGCCGGGTCGGTAAACGGCATGCCCAGCTCGATAATATCCGCGCCTGCACCGGGTAGGGCTTTTAATAATTTCAAGGAGGTTTCATAATCAGGATCGCCGCCCATGATATAAGCAATGAGCGCTTCTTTCCCCCTGGCCTTGAAATGCTGCGTGATACGGTCTTTCATAACCCCACTCCAAGTTTTTCCGCCACGGTGAAAATATCCTTATCGCCGCGGCCGCAAAGATTGGCGATGATAATATCCTTCTTCTTCATTTTTCCCGCTGTGCGGATCACATAAGCCAGCGCGTGCGAAGGCTCCAGCGCGGGCAGCAGCCCTTCCTGCTTCGCCAGCAATTGAAACGCTGCCAGCGCTTCCTCGTCGGTGGCGGATTCGTAGGTTACGCGCCCCTTATCGTGCAGAAGCGCATGTTCCGGGCCGATGCCGGGATAATCCAGCCCGGCGGAAATAGAATGGGTTTCTATCACCTGTCCGTCCTCGTTTTGCAATAAATACGTTTTATTTCCGTGCAGTACGCCCGGCGCGCCTCGTGCGATGGAGGCCGCGTGCTTGCCGCTGTTCAAGCCCTCGCCAGCCGCTTCTACCGCCACCATTCTGACTTTTTTATCCTTGAGGAATGGCGTGAAAAGCCCCAGCGCGTTGGAACCGCCGCCGATGCACGCTACCAGCAACTCCGGCAGCCTGCCTTCGGCTTTCATAATTTGCTTCCGCGCCTCCTTGCCGATTACCGACTGGAAATCGCGCACCATCATGGGGAACGGGTGAGGCCCCGCCGCTGTGCCGATCAGGTAATAGGTATCGCGCACATTGGTTACCCAGTCGCGAAGCGCCTCGTTCATCGCATCTTTCAGCGTGGCCGAGCCGTTCTTGACGGGAATCACCTCTGCGCCCAGAAGTTTCATGCGGAACACATTGGGTTTCTGGCGCTCCATATCCTTGGCACCCATGTAAATCACGCACTGCATTTTGAACAGCGCGCACACCGTAGCGGTAGCCACGCCGTGCTGGCCCGCGCCTGTTTCCGCGATGATGCGTTTTTTACCCATGCCCTTGGCCAGTAAAATCTGCCCCAGGCAATGATTGATTTTGTGCGCGCCGGTATGCAGCAGTTCGTCGCGCTTAAGATAAATCTTCGCGCCGCCCAGATACTTGGTCAGCGCTTCGGCGAAATAAAGCGGGCTAGGGCGGCCCGCGTAATGCTTGAGGTAATAGTTCAATGCCGCCTGGAATTTCTTATCCTTCTTGGCCTTGAGGTAGGCTTTCTCCACCTCCAGGATCAGCGGCATCAGCGTTTCGGCGACATAGCGCCCGCCATAGGGGCCGAAATGGCCTTTGATATCGGGCTGTTTCACGCTTTCAACACCTGTTTTAGAAACGCTTTGATCAATGTAGCATCCTTGACTCCAGGCGCGGATTCCACGCCCGAGGACACATCTACCACGGGTGCGCCCGTAGTGGCTATCGCTTGTTTTACGTTCTCCGCATTCAGCCCGCCGGACAAAATCCATTTGAAAGAAAAATTCCTATCTTTCAATAAATTCCAATCAAATTTTAATCCGTTACCTCCGGGCAAGCCGTTTTCCGGTTCGCGGGCGTCGAACAGCAGCATGTCGGCTATGTCCCGGTAGGCCATGCCCGCAGCGATATCGTCCGCGGCGCGTATTTTAACGGCTTTAATAACCGGAATGCCGAACATTTCTTTTATCTCCCGTATTCGCGCGGGTGTCTCACCACCATGCAGTTGCAAGTAATCTGGCCGGAATGATTGCAGCACTGTTTTGAGCGCGGCATTCTCCGGGTTCACAAGAACCGATACTTTGCCGATTCCAGCCGGCACGCCTTCGGCCAATTGCGCTGCCCGCTCCGGCGTTACATGGCGCGGCGAAGCCGGAAAATGCACGAAGCCGAGATAAGCGGCGCCGTTCTCCGCTGCGGCTTTTGCCGCTGCTGCCGAGGTGATGCCGCAAATCTTAACTTGAACCATCTCTTTCATATCCATGTGTTTTTCCCGCGCAAGCGAGGATCTTTTTACGAAATATCACCGTTTGCGTGGGGAAGGCATTGCGTTGTTTCCTGCGCCTTATAAGAGGCAAGCTCGGATTCCAGCGCGTGAATGCGCTTTGCATCCCGCCAATGCTCACGGAATGCGCGGAATCGGAATGAAAGCAAAAAGAACCATGCCGCAAGCGCACCCAGCGCGAGAGCGATAAAAACCGGAATGAATAACGGCATGATCAGCTCGTGGGTAAAAGGAAAATAGCCGACTGCTACCCGCTGGCGATTGGAGAGAGCAAACGCCAATAACGCGACCCCGGCGAGCGCCCATAAAAGAAAGCGGATCAGCCGCATAAGGCCGGCTTATTCGTTATTGATGCGCTCCCGCAGTTCCTTGCCGGCTCGAAAATAAATGGCGTTGCGCTGCCCAAGCTGGACTTTCTCGTTCGTTCTTGGGTTTCTGGCGGTGCGCGGCGAGCGCCTGCGGATCGAAAACGACCCGAAGCCGCGCAGCTCTATCCTGCGGCTTTCCGCCAGGGCGCGGCTGACTTCATCCAGCACGGTATTGACCAGCAGCTCGATATCCTTGGCGAAGACGCTGTTATGCTTCTTCGCAAGTTGTTTTATGAGTTCGGATTTTGTCATGTGTGCCTCCTTGATTATCTTTTTAGAGAACGACCGCCTCTTACCTCTTCATATGTTTGGCCCGCCAGATTTTCTAGTACTTCCAGACGAAGTTGAACACGCTTAGGAAACTGCATAAAAGGATCTACGCTATACACCGCTCCGGCATTTTCCAATAATTTCAGTTCAGAAGGCCTTACGGTTCCAACTACCAAGCCACCTGCAAGTTTCAACTCCACCTCGCTAAGAACCCGTGCTGCAATTTGTTGCAGTGTTCCCAATTGAAAAAACATACCATCATCACCCACCATAGCCCAACCCTCTTATGGCGATTGAAAACTATTAGACACTAACCTTATCGCCGTATGCCTGCAACCATTAATGCCCCCTAATCGCCATACAGCGACTGAGCAATACCATCCTTTTACCATACTGACAACAGCCCATGGTAAGAAAATTCCTTCTTGGCCAGTAGATTGCCTGGAAAATAGGAAAGCATCCATTCCAGCAGGTCTTCTTCCCGCTGATCGCTCTCGACTTCCTTCAGCGGCAAGGAAGCCTTGATTCCCTTTTCCTTTTCCAGCCATTCCAGCGCTTCGTCCTTACCGCCGATGGCGTCTACCAGTTTGTTCTGCACGGCCTGGCGGCCGGTAAAAACACGTCCGTCCGCGAGCGTCAGCGCCTTATCGCGCATCATGCCGCGGCCTTCAGCCACAATGTCGATGAATACCGCGAAGAAATCATCCACCACGCTCCGCACCATATGTTCGGCTTCGGGCGTCATGCCCTCGAAATAGGATGGTTTTCCTTTGAGCGGCCCCGAACGTACATAATCCATTTTCACTCCCGCTTTTTCCATCAAGCCGGAGACATTGGGCGATTCCATCATCACGCCGATCGCGCCGGTGACAGTGCCCTTGTGCGCGAAGATGCGGTCCGCCGCAACCGCCACCATATATGCGGCGGAAGTCGCGGTGTTACCCATCACCACCATCACCGGCCTTTCTTTCTTTATGCGGCGCGCCAGGTTGTAGAGTATTTCGCCGCCCACCACCGTGCCGCCGTTGCTGTCGATGGTCAACAGAAGCGCTTTGCTGTGCGCGTCTTCCAGTACGTTCCGGAACAGCTTCTGCTGTGCGTCGCCGCCGTCGATGAAGCCTTCCAGCGCGATATGTGAGATGTGCGGCTTGCCGAGTGTAGTTTCAGCCTGCTTTCCTGCTGCGAAAAATAGCAGCAGCGTCACGGCGAGTATGGCGATGACGCGCCACCGCTTGATCTGACGCTTGAGCCGGATCCGGTCGAGCACGATGTCTGGCGATAGGGGCATGTTTAGTTGTTCTATTTGCGTTATCACACCTGCATAGCGGCTTCTTCCTTATCTACCGCGATGCGTTGATTGGGATTTAATTGGATTTCGTTATGTGCCGCGCCCGCCGGTATCATGGGGTATACGTTCTCGTTCTGAGCCACGCAGATATC
>CAZXYG010000016.1:34492-36525 GCA_964644885.1 uncultured Rickettsiales bacterium | reverse complement strand
TCGTGGGAGCATAAGGAATCCGATCAGGTCTATGTCGGGCGCTTGAAGGCAGTGCTCGCGCACCAGGCGGGCAGCCTCGGCGTGCTCGCCAACACTGTCGCGCGCGAGAAAGGCAACATCAATAACCTGCGCATCGTCAATCGCTCGCCGGATTTCTTCGAGATCTTATTGGACGTGGAGGTGAAGGATATCGGCCACCTGGCGGCGGTGATGGCTTCCCTGCGCGGGAAAAAACAAATTCAATCGGTAGAGCGATATATTGTCGGAAAACATTATGAAGCCTGATTATTTGCGGCTCGGCCTCAATATTGACCACGTCGCCACGCTGCGCAACGCCCGGGGGGGGAGGCACCCCGATCCGGTACGCGCGGCGGAAATCGGAATGCACGCGGGCGCGGACGTCATCACCGCCCATCTGCGCGAAGACCGTCGCCATATCCGCGACGAGGATGTTTTTCGGCTTAAGCAGGAGATCCCCTTGCCGCTCAACATGGAGATGGCCGCCACCGAAGAAATGGTGCAAATCGCGCTCAAAGTAAAACCGCACGCCGTTTGCATCGTGCCGGAACGGCGAGCCGAACTCACCACCGAGGGCGGGCTGGACGCGGCGGGACAACAAAAGCTGCTGAAACCCTTGATAAAGAAACTTTCCGCCGCCGGGATCCGGGTATCATTGTTTATCGACCCGGCACAGAGGCAGGTGGAAGCCTCCAGGGAGGCTGGCGCAGCCGTGGTGGAATTGCATACCGGAACGTACGCGCATCATTATACCGACCGGGAGCTTGAGATATTGCAGGAAGCGGCGCGGCTGGCGGAAACGCTCGACCTGGAATGTCACGCCGGGCACGGGTTGAATTATGACAATGTCGGCCCGGTAGCGGCAATCCCGCAGTTGCGGGAACTCAATATCGGCCATTTTCTCGTGAGCGATGCCGTGTTTGCGGGACTGGGGCAGGCAGTACAGAATATGCGGCGGCTGATGAACGCGGCAAGAGATCACTAATCGGATGATACGAGGAATCGGCACTGATATTGTGGATATACGGCGTATCGAAAAAGCGCTGCAACGGTTCGGCGCACGCTTCGAGATACGTATATTCACAGCTTCCGAGAGAGAAGAAGCGCGGACAATCAAACATCGGCAAAAGCGGCTTGCTTATTACGCCAAACGCTTCGCCGCCAAAGAAGCGTGCGCCAAGGCGCTGGGCACGGGCATCGGAAAACGGCTACGCTTCACGGATATGGAGGTAACTAAAGGCCCCGCAGGAACTCCTTTGCTTACAGTGAAGGGAAAGGAGGGGGCAATACTGAAAAAACGCGCAAAACAAGGCCTCCATACCTCGATATTGCTATCGCTGAGCGATGAATATCCTTATGCCTTGGCCTTTGTGATGGTAGCGGATGATAGCAACGCCATCTTTCCTAACTTATAGAAATTCCCGCACATCCGCCAGCTTGCCCTTCACCGCGGCGGCGGCAGCCATCACAGGACTCATGAGATGCGTCCGGCCACCCCGACCCTGACGGCCTTCAAAGTTTCTATTCGAGGTCGAGGCGCAGCGCTCGCCCGGCTCCAGTTTATCCGCGTTCATGGCCAGGCACATGGAACAGCCCGGCTCGCGCCACTCGAAGCCCGCCTCGAGAAATACCTTATGCAAGCCTTCCTTCTCGGCCTGCTGCTTGACCAGGCCGGAACCCGGCACAACCATCGCCAATTTCACGTTCTTCGCCACCTTGCGGCCTTTCACGAATTTCGCCACTTCACGTAGATCTTCAATGCGGCCATTGGTGCAAGAACCAACGAACACTTTATCGATCGCCACTTCCTGAAGGTTCACGCCGGGTTGCAAGCCCATATATTCGAGCGAGCGCTGCATCGCAGTACGGCGATTGGCGTCTTTCTCCTTGGCCGGATCCGGCACCGCACCCGTTACCGGGAGCACATCCTGAGGGCTGGTGCCCCAGGTCACCTGCGGCGCGATCTCGGAAACATTCAACGTGATGACTTTATCGTATTTCGCGCCGCAGGTGAC
>CAZXYG010000016.1:33211-34482 GCA_964644885.1 uncultured Rickettsiales bacterium | reverse complement strand
TCAGGCCGGCGCGCGCGCCCGCCTCGATCGACATGTTGCACACCGTCATGCGGCCTTCCACAGAAAGATCGCGGATTGCCTGCCCGGCATATTCCATCACATAGCCCGTGCCGCCCGCCGTGCCAATCTTGCCGATGATAGCCAGCACGATATCCTTGGCCGTGACGCCTGGCGGAAGGCTGCCCCGCACGTCGATCAGCATATTCTTAGCACGCTTCTGGATAAGGGTTTGCGTCGCCAGCACATGCTCCACCTCGCTGGTGCCGATGCCGAAGGCCAGCGCGCCGAACGCGCCGTGCGTCGAGGTGTGGCTGTCGCCGCATACAATCGTCATCCCAGGCTGGGTGAAACCCTGCTCCGGCCCCACCACGTGCACGATGCCCTGGCGGATATCGTCCATCTTAAAATAGGTAACGCCGAACTCGGCGGCGTTTTGCTCCAGCGTCTGCACCTGGATGCGCGATTCGGGATCTTTGATGCCCTGTCTGCGGTCAGGCGTGGTGGGAACGTTGTGATCGGCCACCGCCAGCGTGGCGTCAGGCCTTCGCACGCTTCGGCCTGCAAGCCGGAGCGATTCAAATGCCTGCGGACTGGTGACTTCGTGCACCAGATGGCGGTCGATATAAAGCAGGCAGGTGCCGTCCGCCTGCTCATCCACCAGATGGCTTTCCCAGATTTTATCGTAGATCGTGCGCGGTTCAGTCATGAATATACTATACGTTCATTGCGAGAAAAATCCACGAAAAACAAGGGGCTATTCCCAGCATGGAGTAGGTAGAAACGACATTATTGGAATACTAAAATTCCGTTTAAAATTCAATCTGTTTCCGCTTTCTTGCCCCGCGATAAAATATTGTTTCTATAGCGATTCTCATGTACGTTGCCAAAAATGTAAGTTATTTATCGGGTTATAATCATGCGCTTATCCCGCTTTTTTCTTCCTCTTCTCAAGGAAAATCCACGCGAAGCGGAGATCGCTTCGCATCGGTTCATGCTGCGCGCAGGAATGATCCGCCAGCTCGCAGGCGGCATTTATAACTGGCTGCCGCTGGGCCTGCGTGTACTCAAGAACATCGAGCAGATCGTGCGCGAGGAAATGGACAAGGCAGGCTGCCAGGAATTGCTGATGCCCACGCTGCAGCCCGCCGAGCTGTGGCAAGAATCTGGCCGCTACGAGGATTACGGCAAAGAGATGCTGCGCATTTCCGACCGCCACGAGCGCCCGCTGCTCTACGGCCCCACTAACGAGGAAGTGATTACCGATATTTTTC
>CAZXYG010000016.1:31898-33201 GCA_964644885.1 uncultured Rickettsiales bacterium | reverse complement strand
CGCTCAACCTCTATCATTTTCAATGGAAATTCCGCGACGAGATTCGCCCGCGCTTCGGCGTCATGCGCGGACGCGAATTTCTTATGAAGGACGCTTATTCCTTCGACGTCGATTTCGCGGGCGCGGAAACAGCCTATTTCGCTATGTTTCATGCGTATCTTAAAGCTTTCCGCCGTATGGGACTTACAGCGATTCCACTGCAAGCGGTAAGCGGCGCAATCGGCGGCAAACTCAGCCATGAATTTCACGTCGTGGCCGAAACCGGCGAAAGCGCGCTCTATTACGACGCAATATTCGAGGAATTATCCCAAGCCAAAGAACCGGATATAGCAGCCATGCGCACGCTCTATGCGGCGGCAGACGAGAAACACGATCCCGCGCAATGCCCCGTGCCGAAAGCAAGGCTGCGGCAAGCACGCGGCATCGAGGTAGGACATATCTTTTATTTCGGCACCAAATATTCCGCTGCAATGGGCGCCACAATCACTAATGCCGAAGGCAAGGAAACGCTGGTGGAGATGGGTTCCTACGGCATCGGCGTATCGCGGCTTGTAGGCGCGATCATTGAAGCTTCGCACGACGATAAAGGCATTATCTGGCCGGAATCCGTGGCTCCATTCCGCGTAGGGCTGATCAATATCAATGCCAAGGACGAAGCCTGCATCAAGGCGTGCGATAGGTTATACACAAAGCTTATCGAAGCAGGCGTGACAGTGCTCTACGACGATCGCAAGGAAAGCGCCGGCGCTAAATTCGCTGCAATGGATCTTATCGGTTTGCCCTGGCAGATCGCCCTCGGCCCGCGCGGCCTGGAACAGGGCAAGGCGGAGTGCAAGAACCGCGCCACGGGAGACAAGGCGGAAGTGGGGATTGATGAGGTAATATTCTCTATGTTTTCAGCAAGACCTTGATTCTAAAAGGTAAAAGCTCCCCCTCGCTGTCAGAACCTTGAAAAGTGTTGCCGGATTTTGTAGAACGAGCATGATTCATATTCACTTCCATGTAGAAATTCCGTAAGAAAGTAAAACAATGCAACCTACGCCATCCCTCTTGCTAAGTCTGTGCAGCGCTATCTTAGGCGCATTGGCCGCCGGCGTTGGCAACACGATCATGGAAGCGCGCAGAAGCAGAAAAGAGACCGTGAGTCTCGCTAATGCATTTTACGGCGAGATTTCAGCGCTTCTTTCCAAGGTTGGGCATCGCGGCTATGTCGAAAAATTGCGTAAGGGGGCGAAGGAAAATCATTTTGTCTTGATTGACGCCAGGCAGGATTATTTCGAGGTATACCGAAAGAATTGCAAGA
>CAZXYG010000016.1:26088-31888 GCA_964644885.1 uncultured Rickettsiales bacterium | reverse complement strand
ATTGCAAGAAGATCGGCCTTCTGCCGCCGGCGCTTACGTCCGAGATTGCCAAGTTTTATATTTTTGCCAAAGCATTTGTTGAAGATACGGAGAGCTATTGCACCACCGAACATAAGGACTTGAATCCACGGCTTCATTACCAGCAAATGGCAGATTTGCTTGAACATATTCTCCATATAGGCACCAATGTGATGACACAGGTGGAAGAGATAAACCGCAAGGCAAAGGTCACGCTGCTTAGCAACAAAACGCTCGGGAAAAAACGGCAGGCAGTGCCGGCAAAAAGTGAATCATCTGCGTCGACGTAAATGGTCACTTGAGTAAATAAATGAGAGAAGAGTGACATGACTCACTACAAAGCAATAATCAATCCAACGCTGGATTTAATCTTGGAGCGTATCGTAGATGTACCGCCTGAATTGGTCTGGAAAGCCTGGACAAAGCCGGAACATCTAAAAGAATGGTTCTGCCCGAAGCCATGGCAAGTCACCGAATGCGGTATTGATTTACGTCCGGGCGGTTTGTTTAGAACCGTGATGAAAGGGCCGGATGGGGTGGCTCAAGAAAATTTGGGTTGCTATCTGGAGATTGAAAAAAACCGCACATTAGTTTGGACAGATGCTTTGGAAAAAGATTACAGGCCTAATGTGCTTCCGAATGGATGCATCGAAGGGCGTTTCACTGCTTTTCTGATGCTTGAGCACCACCAGGACGGAACCAAATATACGGTCATTGCCCGCCATGGCGATGAAGCAACCTGCAAGAGCCATAAAGAAAGAGGGTTTGAGGAAGGATGGGGCACTGCCCTAAAGCAGCTTGTCGAGTATGTGAAGTCTCTGTAAAAGAACAATCGCCCAAACTCAGACCATTGGACCTAAAAAACACCGCAGATTGTAACGAATCCGCATCTCACAGCCCATGAATGAGTCCGTGATTTGTGGAATATGGTGGGGGGAGAGGGATTTGAACCCCCGGCCAAGGCGTTATGAGCGCCCTGCTCTAACCGCTGAGCTATCCCCCCGCGTAGGTGTGAAAGATAAAAATCTTTTCGTATGACTTCTAGCTGTTTTTTCTGCACACCGCACTGCACTCAAAATGCTATCCCGCTTCCTGCAATCGTAAATTCTTCCCGGCAACCTAGAGGAATAGCCTTGTATTACTTCGATGCTTTCATAAAGGGATACGCCAGGATAATCAAGACTACCCTGACTATCGTGCGCGATGACGAGATCAAAAACCTATTGATAGCCGGAGGGACGGCCAAGCCAGTCGGTCTGATTATCGGAGGTGCGGCCAAGCCAGTCGCCACCTTCGTCGCCCCAGTAATTGGCGTTAAAGCCGTAAATCGGCCTGCCGAATTCGCCATCCTCGCGCTCGTTGGAAAAGAAATTCAGGCCAGGCCCTAGCGTTACGTCCCGGTTACGCAGATTGACGGTCTGATCAAATCCGACGCCGCCCCAGAAGCCATCGTTCAAGTAGCGGTTGATAAAGGGGCGGCAATATTGGTAGCCGTCGATCCAGGCGCGGAAATAAAGCGGATGATTGACCATCTTGGGATCCTGTTTGAATTCGTAGGCCGCTTTGTAGACGTCGTTGCCGTAGGCAGCCATGCCGCTACCGCAACCGTCTTCCCAGCCTTGCTTGTACTGCGGCGTGGCATCCTCCGGTGCATGCGCCATTGTCCACGGCCTTGGTTTGCACCCGGCTACTATCACTATCATCATCACCATCGCTATGCCGTAACGCATCTTTTTCCCCTCTATTAAAATGGCCGATTCCAGGTCCAATTATACCAGCGGCAGTAGGTATAGGCATCTCTCCACGCACGATAATATTCCGGGTTGCTCACCAGCGTCATATCCTGCTTGAACGTGTAGGCCCACTTATAACGATCAATGCCGTAAACCGCCGCTCCGGTAGTGCAACCATCGTCCCATCCCTGCCGGAACAGCGCGTTGCCTTCCGGCACCTTGCCCATGCCCCAGGGCCGCGGCCGCACCAGCTGCTTGACAAAAGTAGTCTCGCAAGCCGATAGCATCATCGCCATGCTCACTATGAACAGTATGGTTTTTGCCCTTTGCTTTGCCATATCCATTCTCCGTGCCCTATAACACATGCCGGCGCGTGTACTGGAACAGGTAGCGCGAGCAGTACCGCAGCGCATCCTTCCAGCCTTTGTAATACACAGGATCCTGGGCTTTGGACCAATCCTGCTTGAAATGGTAAAACATTTTATACCATGGCCCCACCACTCCCGCCGCGCCGGTTTCGCATCCGTGCTGCCACCCCTCGACATAGAGAGGCGTATATTCCTTCCCCGGCGGCGGGCCTTTGTACATCCATTGCATCCAGGGCGGCCCGGCGCGGCAGCCGGTAAGCATCGCCATCATCAGTATCGCTATGCATAGTTTGCGTGCCATCCGATATTCCCACTTCAGTGCGGATTACGCTTTTCCGATTCCCAGTACATGGCGCAGAATAGAAACGCATCCTTCCAGGCCCGGTAATACACTTTGTTGTCCCGCAATTTCGGGTCCTGCCTTAGATCAAACGAGCGCGCAAGCTTATAGAAAGTGCCAGAATAGGCCATCGATCCGCTTTCGCAGCCGTCGCTCCAGCCCTGTCGGTATTCCGGCGGCCCGGGCGGCGGGTCAAAGCTGAGCGTCACCGGCTTGCGAAGATCAAAACGCCCGTCCTTTCCGGTGCAGCCTATAAGCGCCAGCATCAATGCCAAAACTGGCAACGCGCGATGCATCAGAGCGGCTCCACGTTGTTGAAATAGGTGCAGTGATTTTGGCCGATCACATAGCCGCGGTAATACTCGCGATCCTCAATGCCGCGGTTGACGTCGTAGGCAAAGCCGTAAATGCGCGTCAACCCCTCCCCTCCAATTCCGACCGCCTGAGTGCAGCCGTCACGCACGCCCTGGCTGTAACTGCTGTCGTCCGTCGGAAGGCCCTGCAAAAAGGCGGGGCGCGGCGTCCAGAAAGAAATGCTTTCCGGCGCCTTGCAGGCGCATAACGCCGCCGAAAGTATGAGAAATGCGCAGAATCCCTTTACCATATCCCTCACCCAAAATACTCCTTATTTGCATTGCATTCTAATGATACCAAATAAGTATTAAGAAATGGTTAACGAAGCTGCAAAAAAGTAACCCTCTATTAAATTAATAGTATATTAATCATTTATCTCTATACTCAAGCCTGTCTCAGGCCTCTGTGTCGTATGCGAGGGGCGGAGTGCTGTAGGTTAAAAATATCTTCCCGGAAAATCATAAGACTCTGACATTTAAAGCTATTATCGCGATCGCTCAAAAATGGGCATAGCCTTGCTTCGGTAGAGAGATAATGCGGTGTTTTTCGTCCAGCAGGACTGTGCTTTTTATAGAGGAAACACGGCCGATTCGAGTAATGCGGAGTGCGAGCGCACGCGATAGGGCAGCGACAGCGCTGGCCTTAGCGGGGGGGGTGGTGAACAGTAGCTCGTAATCATCTCCGCCGGTTATGGCTTCGATGAAAAGAGCAGGATCGGTATCCACCGCTGCCCTCACCGCCGGAGAAAACGGAATATCCGTTCGGAGAATCCGCATTCCGATACCCGACGCTTTGCTGATATGCGCCGCATCGGCCATCAGCCCGTCGGAAATGTCGATGCAGCTCGTGGCAATGCCCGCGAGCGATTTTCCCAGCGCCATGCGCGGCTGCGGCGTATGATAGCGGCCAGTAAGCATCTTGGCCTGGCGCGGGTTTTTGAGCGTCAGTTTTCCCTGAAGTATTTTCAATCCCAGCGCGGCAGCGCCAATCGTGCCGGAAACATAGATGTCATCATCAGGCTTGGCCCCTGAACGCAGCAATGCTCTGCCTTTTTTCACCTCGCCGATCATCGTCACGGAAAACGCGAGAGGCCCGCTATGGCGCACCGTATCCCCGCCGATCAATACAAGCCCGAATTGTTCCTGCGTTTTCTTTAGACCGGAAACGAATTTTTTTAGCCATGCTTCCGTTGTGTCTTTAGCTGAAAATCCGGCCATCAGGTAATATCTCGGAATTGCTCCCATCGCCGCCACATCGGAGAGATTGACCCGCAACACCTTGCCCGCGACCAATGCGGGATCATCTCCAGGCAGAAAATGCGTGCCGCAGGATAGCGCATCTTTGGTAATGACCCATTCCCGGCTCGGCAAGCAAGGGGCTACTAATGCCGCATCGTCTTTTAACTCTAGCGCCGCCGTATTGCCGTGCGTCAGCGGTATAAGATATTTTTCGATGAATTCAAACTCACCCACATCCTCACCATCACTTTCATGAAAATTCTTTTGCCCGCAATTCACGTGCCATGCGGTTGAGCACGCCGTTCACGAACCCCGTTTCCTCATCCGAAAGAAAGACCTGAGCAAGTGTCACATACTCATTAATCACTACTCGCGCCGGCGTTTGCTGCAGCACGGCCAGTTCGTAAGCCGCCGCTTGGAGAATTGCCTTCTGCAGAGGCAACATGCGTGCAACGGCATGCTTTTCATCCATGCTGCGGGCAATCATGCCGTTTATTTCTTCCACCCTGGAATCAGCGCCTTTCAGAAGCTTTGTAAGCAACGCCCGGTTGGGCTTCACCTTTTTTTTTCCTTCTTTGTAAAGCTGCAGCAATTCTTCGATTTGGCGCCCCACATCACAACCGGCTTCGCCGCTCTCCATGCGCTGATAGATGCCTTGAACGGCGAGCAGCCGTGAGGCTGTTTTACGTTGCGTTCCTATCTTTTTTTTATTATCCATCCAAAAAATCCGATCACCGTTTAACGATTAATGATTTCCTTATTTTCATCATCTCTACGCATGCCGCCACCGCCGCGCCTCCCTTGTTGCCCTTCGCGACGCACCCACGTGCCCAGGCTTGCTTGCGGTTTTCGCAAGTAAGGATGCCATAGCCGAGCGGGATTTTATTTAGAACCGAAAGATCCATAAGACTGCGCGCACTCTCGCTGCACACATAATCGTAATGCGTAGTCTCGCCGCGAATAACGCAGCCCAGCGCCACATAGCCGCCATATTTACCGCTTTCGACAGCCATGGCGATAGCCGCAGGAATCTCAAAGGCCCCCGGCACGGCAAGGACGTCATACGACAGCTTTGCCTTTTTTAACTCGGCAACCGCGCCTTTTTCTAGTTCGCCGGAGATATCCTCGTAGAAACGAGCGCTCACGATCAGAACCCTGTTCATGCGATATTCTTTCGTTCTTTAATGGTCATTCCATAGCCTTCCAGCCCCACTACCGTACGGGCGGAGTTGGAAAGCAATACCAACTCGCGGATATTGAGGTCGAGCAATATCTGCGCGCCGATGCCATAATCGCGCAACTCGCCGTCGTTTTTCTTTGCCGCTTCGCCCATGCGCCGCCGTATCTGCTCGGAGAGGCTGGTGCGGTTGGGTTCGCGTATCAGCACCACCACGCCGCTGCCGTGCGCGCCGATCATCGCCATCGCCCGCTGGAGCTCGCCGGATTTATTGCTCTCCGCGTCACCCAACACGTCGTTCAGCGCGTGCATGGCATGCATGCGCACCCACGCGGGTTTGTCTTTTGGAATCTCTCCCTTCACCAGCGCCACATGCTCGGCGTATTCCAACGTATTAGTATAGACGAAAAGCCGGAATTCGCCGCCATGGCGACTGATAAAGCGGGTTTCCAACGCGCGTTCCACCAGCTTGTCGCGCTTGCGGCGATAGGCGATGAGATCGGCAATGGTGGCAATTTTAACGCCGTGCGTTTTGGAGAATTCAATCAGGTCAGGCAGCCGCGCCATGGTAC
>CAZXYG010000016.1:20509-26078 GCA_964644885.1 uncultured Rickettsiales bacterium | reverse complement strand
CCATGGTACCGTCATCGTTCATGATTTCGCATATCACCCCAGCCGGAGTAAGCCCTGCCAGCCGCGCGATATCCACCGCCGCTTCGGTATGTCCCGCGCGCACCAGCACGCCACCCTCGCGCGCCACCAACGGGAAAATATGGCCAGGCGTTGTGATGTCCTCCGCGCCTTTCTCCGGATCAATCGCAATGCGAATCGTCTGCGCGCGATCGGCGGCGGAAATGCCGGTGGTCACGCCTTCGCGCGCTTCGATGGAAACCGTGAAGGCCGTCTGGTGGCGGCTGGCATTATGGCGCGACATCAGCGGCAAACCCAATTGCTCAACGCGCTTGCCCGTGAGCGCAAGGCAGATCAGTCCCCGGCCATGCTTCGCCATGAAATTGATGGCTTCGGGCAAAGCCTTTTCCGCCGGGATGATAAGATCGCCTTCGTTTTCGCGGCCCTCGTCATCCACCAGAATGCACATTTTCCCTTGGCGCGCCTCCGCGATCACGTCCTCGATGGGGGAGAGATATTTTGTATGCGGCATTACTCCCTCGTCCTCAGATACTGAGCCACATAGCGCGCCAGCATGTCCGCTTCGATATTCACTCGGTCGCCTTTTTTGAGCATTGAAAAGGTTGTATGCTCCCATGTATAGGGGATGACGTTCACCGAGAACAGGCTGTTTTCGACCGCATTCACGGTGAGCGAAACGCCGTTCACCGCCACAGAGCCTTTCTCCGCGAGAAAGGCTCTTAATGCCACTGGCGCCTGTATTTTCAATGCATGCGACTTGCCGCTCGGCGCAATGGAAACCACCTTACCCACGCCATCCACATGCCCGCTTACGAAATGCCCACCCAGTTCGTCTTCCGCTTTCAACGCACGTTCCAGGTTTATCTCCCTGCCTTCTTTCCAATCACCCAGCGTGGTGCGGGAGAGCGTCTCCGCCGAAGCATGCACGGCAAACCAATCTTTGCCCTTTTCCATCACCGTTAGGCACGCGCCGTCACACGCGATGGAGCAACCCTTTTTCATGCCGGCTGTCGTGGCGGCAATGCGAAAGCGGCGCTCCTCTTTCCGCCGTTCCACATGGCGCACGCAGCCGATCATGTTGATAATCCCGGTAAACATGCAGTTCTTCTAGCCTTTCCGGGTAAAAAAAGAAATAGGTTTTGCGTGGGAGGCGGCGTATAACCAGTAAAGTAAGGAGAAGCAACATGGCGCAGTTCAAGAAATGCCCGCCGGAGAAATCGTATTACCTGATGACGGTCAATCCCGGCGAATCCTATAAGTGGTGCGCCTGTGGACGCAGCAAGAATCAGCCCTTTTGCGACGGTTCGCACCAAGGCAGCGGCACGTCCCCGGTACCATTTACGGCCTCCGAAACCAAAGACATTTTCTTTTGTGGCTGCAAATGCACCCGCACCCCGCCCTTTTGCGACGGTTCGCACAAGCAGGTTGTCGGTTCCTGATCGCGTGTAAGCGGCAACTGGGAAGTTGACTCCGGGGCTAGCTGTGGTAGGTTGCGCCCTTCATTCACTGCGTGCAGCGCCTGATGATCGGCCAAAACTACTACGAAACCCGCGAATTCATTTATACCAGCGAGGCTGTTTCCGAAGGCCATCCAGACAAAGTCGCCGACCAGATCTCCGACGCCATTCTTGATGCGTATTTGAAGGAAGACCCTTATTCACGTGTGGCGGTGGAAACATTGGTCACTACCGATACCATCATCATTGCGGGCGAGGTGCGCGGGCCGGCATCCGTTACGTCGGCCATGCTGGAGGATATGGCACGCGAGAAAGTACGCTACATCGGTTACCAGCAGCCCGGATTTCATTGGAAAAAGGCAAAAATGCAAATGCTCGTCCACGCGCAATCGCCGGATATCGCGCAGGGCGTAGATCACAAGGACAAGCGTTTCGAAGGCGCCGGTGATCAGGGCATTATGTTTGGCTATGCCTGCAATGAGACGGAAGATTTAATGCCTGCGCCGATTTATTATTCCAATCGCATCCTGCGTTTGGTTTTCGACGCCATCCATGCCGGAAAGCTAGATGGCCTGGGGCCTGACGCCAAGAGTCAGGTGTCCGTCCGTTATGTCGGCAATGAGCCGGTGGGCGCAAGCGCCATCGTGGTTTCCATTCAGCACCATGAAAAAATGACCCAGCAAGAGGTGCGGAATAAAATCCGCCCCTTTGTGGAAGAGGCTTTGCCCAAGGGCTGGATGTGCCCGGAGAACGAATTCTATGTCAACCCCACGGGGCGTTTCGTGATCGGCGGGCCGGAGGGCGATACCGGGCTGACGGGACGAAAAATTATCGTGGATACCTACGGCGGCGCGGCTCCGCATGGCGGCGGCGCTTTCTCCGGCAAGGATCCCAGCAAGGTTGATCGTTCGGCGGCCTATGCCGCGCGCTATCTTGCCAAGAACATCGTCGCTTCCAAACTGGCGGACGCGTGTACCTTGCAACTCGCCTATGCCATCGGCGTGGCAAAACCGCTGGCACTTTATGTCAATACGCACGGCACCGGCACAATCAGCGAGGACGAGCTGGCAGCCCGGATTGTCAAACATATGGACCTCTCACCCTGGGGCATCCGCGAGCATCTGAAGCTGCACCGGCCTATCTACGAGCGCACGGCTGCCTACGGCCATTTCGGGCGCACGCCGGAAAAAGATGGTGGATTTTCATGGGAAAAAACGGATTTAGTGGAGAAGCTGAGGGCGGGATAGTGGCCGCCGCCAGACCCATCGCCACATACGGCCGGAGAAGAGGCCGCGCGCTCACGGTGCGCCGAGCAGACCTGATGGAAACGTTATTGCCCCGGCTCCGCCTCACTCTTCCGCAATCGGGAGAGTTGGACGCGCAGGCGATATTTGCCTCTCCTAAAAAAGAACTATGGCTTGAAATCGGCTTCGGCGCGGGCGAACATTTGGCGGCGCAAGCGGAGCGGAATCCGGAAGCAGGCCTGATCGGCTCGGAGGTTTATGAAAACGGCGTTGCCAGCCTGGTGCGGCATATCGCGGAAAAAAACCTCGATAACATAAGGATTTTCCCGAATGATGCCCGATCTCTTCTTGCCGCTTTGCCCGATCATTCCATCAATCGGGTTTTTATCCTATTTCCCGATCCCTGGCCTAAGGCACGGCATTTCAAGCGGCGGCTGATTGGGCCGGATACGGTGCCTGTATTGCATCGCATCCTTGCTCCGGGAGGCGAATTGCGTGTTGCAACCGATATCCCAGAATATGCGCGCTGGACGCTTATTCACGTGCTCAATCACGGCGGATTCTCATGGCAGGCGCGAGGCAAGCAGGATTGGGAAAGCGCCCCGGAGGATCATGTCGGGACACGCTATGAGAGCAAGGCGGAAGCGGCGGGAAGGAAGGGGTATTATATGCGTTTTTCCGCGCTGGACCGCGGCTAGAAACTACTTTATAATGAGCCGATAAGAAAAATTCAGCCATACACACACTTCCTGCCACATGAAGGCCAGAAACAGAAGGTCCTATAGAGAAAAACATTCGATAACATCCTTCGAATTCCGCAGCCGCGATGACAAAGCCTGGGGGGTGCAGCGCATTAACCAAAAAAGTCTTGCGGTTGAAGATTTATTATTAGATTTTGAGCACCAGTTTTGGTTAGATCGTACTCAGATAGAAATCTCGCCTCCTTACAAATCTCTTTCCGACAAGTCGCAGTTTGTGCCCTCCAATCACCCGTTCTTTACGACCCGAGGTTCGCATACGCTGGAGGCCAGAACCTTCGCTCACCGGCTGGGTCACGCGCTCGGGTTTGGGCCTCTCAGTATGCTTCTTACCGGAAACGTGGTGGCGGGGCATGATATAGGGCATGCCGGTTTCTCGCACGAAGCGGAAGAGGTGTTCAACGCATTCCTTGCGGCCTACGGACGCCAGTGGAATCACGATTATTTCGGTTTGCGGATTCTAACCGAATTCGCGCATGCCGGCGTAAGCTATGACGGCATAAATATCACCGCCGCGCTCTTGGAATGCGTTGCCAAGCGCTATTGGTGTTACCCGGATGATTTGGGCTACGAAGACCACCATCATAAGCGCAAGAGTTACCTCCCGCAGAAAATACTAGACATTGACGCGCGGATAGGCTTGCATTTGGGGCAATGGGCCCCGGTCGAGGGGCAGAACGGAACCCTGGGCGATTGGGGCGCTTTTACCGTTTCCGATGTGCGTGACTATTTGCTGTGGGCACTCCATGGCAAGAATCCCGGTCGCGTCACTAAGGATCGTCTGGATGAAATCTGCGCGTGCCTGCCGATTGCCCAAGAGGTTTACGATAGGGTAGACAAAGAAATAAAACAGGCTATTGCAGGACGGGATGTGATGTTGAAAAGCGCCGGCAAGTCACGGCAGGAATCCATGATAGGCATCTATGCCGCAACGCTGCAGCGAGAGCTTATAAAAGACGCATTCACAACGTCTGAAGCGAATATCGCCGCACATGCACACCGTATACGCCACGCGGAGGATGTGCGCGCCTTGCCGGGATTGCTTATAGACTTCTCCCCGGAACTTAAGAAACAACTGCAGGGCTTCGATGATTATAAGAAGAGAGTAATTTTTCCGCGCATCCTACTAAAAGATCATGTGGATACGAAAGAAATTATAAAAATCATTGTCAATGACCATTTGAATGCGCCGGGCACATACCCCTTGCCCGAAGGATACTGGAGAGAAAAATTCGAGCATTTGCAGACATCTCATCATCCTGGGGCGAAGGCCGATCTTGTCGAGCATGTCTGCATCTACGTGGCGCTGAAGCATGAGCGCGACTTATTGTGGCATATGAAAACGCATCACCCTAAAGAGTTTGCGGCACTGACGGAAGGAAAACTGGCCGCACCGTGGGCAGAGCCGGTAGGCGGGGGAACCGGTGAAAAATATACAAGAACCCTAAGCAATGGGAATGGGAATGGCGCTCAACTCATACGGTAAAGCCAGGGCAACGCTTTTTTGTTGCCGTTTTCGAAAGCGTCTATCGCCGCCGCCTTCTGCATGGTGAGGCCGATGTCATCGAGGCCGTTGAGCAGGCAATGCTTGCGGAAGGGATCGACCTCGAAGCGAATGACGCCGCCGTCCGGACCCCGGATTTCCTGGCTCTCCAGATCAACCGTGACCTTGGCGTTGGCCCCTCGGGCGGCATCGTCCAGAAGCGTATCCACCTCGGCCTGGGGCAACGCGACCGGCAAGATGCCGTTCTTAAAGCAATTGTTATAAAAAATATCGGCGAAGGAAGGCGCGATCACGCAGCGTATGCCGAAATCGAGCAGCGCCCATGGCGCATGCTCGCGGCTCGACCCGCAGCCGAAATTATCGCCGGCAATGAGGATCTCCGCCTTGTCGTAGGGCTTTTTATGCAGGATGAAATCCTCATTTCTTTTTCCGTTCACGTCATAGCGCATCTCATAGAACAGCCCTTCCTTCAGCCCCGTGCGCTTGATCGTTTTGAGAAACTGCTTGGGGATAATCATGTCCGTATCCACGTTCTGCAGCGGCAGCGGCGCGGCCTTAAACCTGGTCGCGAGCGCGCGCGCCGCGCTG
>CAZXYG010000016.1:18621-20499 GCA_964644885.1 uncultured Rickettsiales bacterium | reverse complement strand
GCGCCGCGCATGGTGCCCAGAAGAGGACTCGAACCTCCACGGAGTTGCCCCCACCAGCACCTGAAGCTGGCGCGTCTACCAGTTCCGCCATCTGGGCACGTTTGCAAACCGAGCGGAATGGTATATATATCCCTGTATTAAAATGCAAGGGAAGTTGTGCGGGGAAAACAGCGGAAAATCGTCACCGTATTCGGTGGAACCGGCTTTGTCGGGCGCTATGTGGTCAAGGCGCTGGCGGAACGGGGATACACGGTGCATAGCGTTTCGCGCAATCCCGAGGAAGCCGGCGAGGAGAGAGTGTGCGGTCAGGTGGGGCAGGTCGTGCTGACACGCGGCGACATCCGCGGCGAAGAGAGCATCCGGCGCTGCCTTGCCGGTTCGGAGGCGGTCGTAAACCTGGTCGGCATCCTATATGAAACGCATCGGCAGAAATTCGCCGCCATTCATGCGCAAGGCGCCGAGCGCCTTGCGCGCATAGCCAAGCAGGCGGGCGTAAAGAAGCTGGTGCATATCTCCGCCCTGGGGGTGAACCAAAATGCCGTGTCGCGCTATGCGCGCACCAAGCTGAACGGAGAAAAAGCCGTGCTGGCAGCCTTTCCGGAAGCCGTTATCATGCGGCCAAGCATTATTTTCGGCGCGGAGGACAGGTTCTTTAACCTATTTGCGGGATGGGTTAGGGCGCTTCCCGTATTGCCCCTTATCGGCGGCGGCAAAGCCCGCTTTCAGCCGGTTTATGCCGGCGACGTGGCCAAGGCAGTCGCCGCCGCGCTCGAAAACCCGGAAAGCCGGGGCCGCATTTACGGGCTTGGCGGGCCTAAAATCTATACGTTCCGCCAGCTCCTTCAGTTCATCTGCAAGCAAACGGGGTTCCGCCGCCGCTTGGCGCCGGTGCCGTTCTGGCTGGCGCACATACAGGCCGCGTTCCTGGAGCTGCTGACGCCGCGCATCCTGACGCGCGACCAGGTGCGGCTGTTACGGGTGGATAACGTGGTGACGGAGCCGCACACCATCCGGGATCTGGGCATCACGCCGGTCGCAGTTGAGGACATTGTTCCCGCGTATCTTAAGCGGTATGCAAGGCGGTAATACTAAAATAGCAGGTGCGTTTCAGTTCTATTTCGTTCTGATAGAGGGCGAGCGCGGCATAATATCCTGCACCTCTACCGGCGTGGGCTTCAATTCGAAGAGTTTATCGAAAAGTTGATCAGGAGCTTTCAATTCGAGAGATTGAGGGCTGCCCGACGGTTGGCTTGGCGCAGATCCGCTGCCGCCCTTAAAAGCAGCTTTCAAAGCTTTGCCCAAGTAAAGAGGATTTAAGAACCCTGCTAACTCATCCACACCGCGCAGCACTTTTTTTCCAACGCTTATATGCATGGGATCGCCTGAATTTTCCTTAAGCGCTTCGTTCTTGAATTCTTTGAATTTTCCATACACTTCAGCCATGGGCCGGAGCGGATTCCGCCTTGGAGAATAAACGTTCTCCTGCCTTACTCTATCGCCGGCATCCGCCTCCGGTTCATCGTCGCCTTTAGAGTGCTTCTGCAAAGCCTCGCCAATGGTTGTACCCCTCATGCGTTTGTATAGTTTTTTAATGTCTTCTATCGCTGTGTGTCGTATGAAGAAATCGAGCTGTTGTTCCTGCTTTGCTCTATCATCTGCATTCGATATAATAGCTCCTACCCTAGTGCCCAGAGGATTAGGCAACAGGGGCACCGGATCCCATTCCACTACCAAGTTATCCTCTTTAACCTTTGGGGCGTTCTGTTCATCTTGTGCCATTGCTATCTCCTGTGCCGTTACTTAGAATCTGTTTTTACCTTGATTGATTCAAGATTATCACAAAAAGGTTAATAAAATATTAATATGATTCGCTTTTTT
>CAZXYG010000016.1:8080-18611 GCA_964644885.1 uncultured Rickettsiales bacterium | reverse complement strand
CTATTGCCGCGTCTTTTTCTCTCTCCGTTTGCGGAGAAGCGGAGGCATGGCGTGCTAAGCGCCGGCGCGGCGGCGCAGAGAGTTGCCTCCGATCCCGCGCATTCCGCATGGGTTTCGGCCAACGCGGGCACCGGCAAGACCACGGTGCTGGTGAACCGCGTGCTGCGGCTGATGCTCGACGGCACTCCGCCGCGGCGCATTCTGTGCATTACGTTCACCAACGCGGCGGCGGCGGAAATGCGCGGCCGCATCGCCGGAACGCTGAGCGCCTGGACCACCGCCACGGACGAGCATCTGCAAGCGGCCATTAGGGGCCTTACGGAAACCGCCGCAACGCCGCGGCAACTGGAGCATGCGCGCACGCTGTTTACCGCCATTATCGATCACCCCGGCGCATTGCGTATCCAGACCATTCATTCCTTCTGCCAAGCGCTGCTGGGCCGGTTTCCCCTGGAGGCCGGCGTTCCGCCGCATTTCCGGATAATCGACGAGCAGACCGCCCGCGAATTGCTGCAAGAAGCGCGCGGCCGATTGTTTTCCGAGGCTCACGCGCGGGAAGACAGCGCGCTCGCAGCCGCCATGCGCACCATCGCTTCCGGCATCCACGAAGGCGGGCTTGTGGATTGCCTGAACGCATTGATCCGCGAACGTCACCGCTTCGCCGCGCTGCTGGAAGACGGACCGGAAAAACTGGTGGAAAAAGTGTACAACCATCTTGATGTGAGGCTCGGAGAGGACGAAACGGCCTATCAGCAGTCCGTTTGCCGGGACGATTCGTTGGATAAACCGGCGTTGCTCGCGGCGGTTGATGCATTGGCACGCGGCACTAAAACCGATCAGGAAAACGGAGTGGCTATCCGGTTCTGGCTGGAGCAAAACATGACTCAGCGCGCGGCGGCTTTTTCCGAATACTGTAACCGCTTTCTCACAAAGAAATTCACGCTGCGATCAACCGTGGCCGGCAAAAACGCGCGGGTGTATTTTCCCGCGGCGGAAGCCATTCTTAGAAACGAACAGAGTCGCCTGATGGCCGCGCAGGAGCGCCTGCGTGCGATCCGCACCGCGAGGCTAACGGAGGCGCTCATCCAGGTGGGCGAAGCGCTGACCAGCATGTACCGGGCGCTGAAGCAGGCGAATGCCTTTCTGGATTACGAGGATCTCATCGCCAAAAGCTTCGCGCTGCTAAAACAGGAAGGCATCGGCCCGTGGATCATGTACAAGATGGACGAAGGCATTGACCACGTGGTGCTGGATGAGGCTCAGGATACAAGTCCGCGGCAATGGGCGATCATCACGGCGCTGTGCGGGGATTTCTTTGCCGGAGAAAGCCGAAGCCAGGTCAATCGCACTTTTTTCGCCGTGGGCGACGAGAAACAATCCATCTTCGGTTTTCAGGGCGCCGATCCCGGCATGTTCGCGGCCATGAAAGAGGATTTCGCCGGGCGCGTCGCATCCGCCAGAAAAAACTGGAAATCCGTAACGCTTGAGGCTTCCTACCGCTCCACCGAAGCCATCCTGAGAGTTGTGGACGCAGTCTTAGCCGATCCTGCATTGCGCGAGGCTATCAGCGGCGCGACCCATGCCATCCGGCATGAGGCGCATCGCCGCGATGCATATGGCCGCGTCGAGCTATGGCCGTTGATTCATGTTGCGGGAGAGAAGGCGGAAACGCCCTGGCGGCTGCCGACAGACCAACGGGAGATAACTTCCTCGCGTCATGCGCTGGCCACGGCGATTGCCTCTACGATTCGCGCGTGGCTGGACAATGGCCGCACGGTGCAGTCGAAGAATCGCCCCGTGCAAGCGGGTGATATTCTGATTCTGCTGCAGCGGCGCAGTACCGGCTTCATGGATACGCTGGTCAAGGTTCTGCTCCGGCATCGCATTCCGGTGGCGGGCATCGACCGGCTGGCGTTAACCGAGCATATCGCCGTCAATGACCTCATGGCGCTGGCCGAGTTTCTATTGCTGCCCGAGGACGATCTGACCCTTGCCGCCGTCCTGAAAACGCCGCTTATCGGTTTTTCGGAAGACGATCTCTTTGCGCTCGCTTACGGACGCGGGAAGAAAAGCCTGTGGGAACGATTACGCAAAAAGCAACATGCGAAGCCGCTTTTTCAAAAGGCCTTCGCCTATTTGGCGGAGTTGTTGAACAGAGCGGATTTCACGCCGCCCTTCGAATTCTTTTCCCATGTATTGGAGGCCAAGGACGGACGCCGGTTGTTCATCCGGCGTCTTGGCCACGAGGTCAATGACCCGCTGAATGAATTCCTCAACCACGCGCTGCTTTATGAACAGAGCCACGTCCCTTCTCTCCAAGGATTTCTGCACTGGTTGAAGAGCAGCAAGGAAATAGTGGTAAAACGCGATTTGGAGCAAGGCCGGGATCACGTGCGCGTAATGACCGTGCATGGCGCCAAGGGTCTGCAGGCGCCGATCGTGTTCTTGCCAGACACCATGCAACTCCCGCAAACCAAGCATTCCGTGCTGTGGGATACTGAACGCACGCTGCTGTTATGGCCCGGCAGAAAGGAAAACTATACCGCGCCGTGCGATGCGCTTGCGCGGCAAGCGGAGTCCAGCCAATACCGTGAATACTTGCGGTTGCTTTATGTGGCGCTGACCCGTGCAGAAGACGAGCTCTACATCTGCGGCCATGGCAGCAGAAAGAACGTCAACCGAGGTTCGTGGTACGCTATTCTGACCCGGCAGCTTGCCATGTGCGCCGAGGCAGTTCCCATGATGCTTCCTCATGCGGACAATTGCCAGGCGGATAAAACCGGATTGCGTATCGAATCAGGGAATTCTGCAGAGAAGCCTCAGCCTGCCAGCATTTCGGCACCTATTGCGGAAACACCCATGCCTGATTATTTTTTCCGACCCGCGCCGAAGGACGCCGCCGTGCCGGATGTCTTGATTCCTTCACTGGCTGAAGAAGAGGAAGCGCCGCTTTTTTCATTGAAAGATGATAGGATGGCTCTGAGCAAAGGCAAGCTGGCGCATGCATTACTCGAAAAACTTCCGGCTGTGCCGGCGGGAAAGCGCAAAGCGGCAGGCAATGCACTGTCTGCCATGCTGGCGCCGGATCTTTCCAAGGATGTCCGCTACATGCTGGTGCATAACGTTCTGGATGTGCTGGAGGCAAGCCATATTGCGCCGTATTTCGGGCCACATTCGCGCGCCGAAGTGCCCATCACGGGGCGCATGGGGAATCGGCTTATCTCAGGTCAGATAGACAGGCTCTTAGTGACGGAAAAAGAGGTGTGGATACTCGACTATAAAACGAGCCACCGCCTGCCTGAGGAAGAAAGCGCTATACCAAAAGCGTACCTCAAGCAGATGGCAGCCTATCGCGCATTGTTAAAGGCAATGTATCCGGAAAAATCTGTTCGCTGCGCACTATTCTGGACATCGCATTTGCGGCTTACGCCCATCGGCGAGGCGGCGCTCGACCGCTACGCTCCTTGAGGGCGCCCTCGCCTTCTATCGCGCCGCGAAGCTGCCATAAAGCGCATTTAACGCTTTACATCGCGCGGCAAATCCATTATGAAACCACTCCTTTCGAGTGGGAGTAATCGTTCATGCCTACGACAATCAGACTGGCGAGAGCCGGAGCCAAGAACCAGCCGTTTTACCGCATTGTGGTGGCCGATTCTCGCCGCCCGCGTGATGGCAAGTTTATTGAGAAAATAGGCACCTATAATCCGTTACTGCCGAAAGCGCGCACGGATAGGGTGGTCATTCAGGAAGAACGCCTGAAACATTGGCTTTCTACAGGGGCAGTGCCAAGCGAGCGCGTGGTCTGGCTGATGGATTTCGCGGGTATCAAGAGCGATGTGAAGCAGGTAAAGGATGTCAAAGAGCGCCATGCCCGCATCGTCAAGCTTAAGGAAGCCGAAATAAAGGCCCGAAAACAGGCCGAGGCCGAACAAGAAGCCAAAGAGGCGGCTGAAAGGAAAACTGCCGCTGAAACAAAAGCCGCCGAAGAAGTGGCGAAAGCAGCGGCGGAGAAAGCTGAACAATCCGAGAAAGAAGCACAGGCGGAACAACCTGCGGAAAACGCTTCCGCGGTTGAAGAGAAGCAATAAGCATCATTTTCGCGAATCCAAAATCCTCCTTGTTTTCCCTGCGTAAGCGGGAATCTTAAAAGGAAAATCCTCGCTTTCGCGGGGAAAATGGATGTGTTTTCTATGAAGCAGAAAAAAAGGACAACCCGCAGGGACAATCCGTTGCTCTGCGTTGCCACATTCGGCGCTGCACACGGTGTCAGAGGCCACATTAAGATTCATTCCCATACCCAGGATCCCGAGACGCTGCCCGCCTATGCCGCTCTGTTTGACAGAGATGAAAATCCGCTTGCCATCCGTTTCCTGAGTCGTAATGGAGCAACATGGATCGCGGAGATTAAAGGCATTAATGATCGCGACGAAGCGCAACGCTATACCCGGCAAGACATCTGCATCCACCGCGATGCTTTGCCTGAAGCAGGCGAAGGAGAATATTACCACGCCGATCTCATGGGCTTGGAAGCGCGTCACGCCGATGGTTCTTTGTTTGGCGCGGTAAAAGCTCTGCATAATTTCGGAGCAGGCGATATTATCGAAATCACCTTAACGAATGGACAAACCGAGATGTTTCCTTTCGCCAAAGACGTTGTGCCGGAAGTATGCGTGGATAAGGGTTATCTTATCCTTCGCTTGCCTGAAGAAAAATAGAATGCCAAAAAAAACCTGGAAAGCCAGCGTCATTACCCTGTTCCCGGAGATGTTCCCGGGAGCGTTGGGCTTCTCCAATGTGGGCAAAGCGTTGGAGAAGGGTCGGTGGCATCTGGAAACCTTCCCTATGCGGAATTACGCCACGGATAAGCACCAGACGGTGGATGACAGGCCCTTCGGGGGCGGCGCGGGGATGGTGATGCGACCCGATATTATTTCCCGCGCCGTAGACGATGTGTTGCAACGCAATAAACGCAAAAAACCCCGCCTGATCTATTTTTCGCCGCGTGGAAAAGTGATACGCCAGACCACTATCGAGGAGCTGGCGGGGCTGAAGCACGTTGTTTTCCTGTGCGGTCGCTATGAAGGCGTGGACCAGCGGCTTTTGGATAAATACGGCTTTGAAGAACTAAGCTTGGGAGATTTTATCCTTTCGGGCGGTGAAATTGCGGCTATGGCCGTGATTGACGCTTGTGTCCGGAGGCTTTCTGGTGTATTAGGGAACGCTTTCTCGCATGCGCAGGAAAGTTTCGGCGATGGAGAATTTAGCAGCTTGCTGGAGTATCCCCATTATACCCGGCCCGCCGCATGGGAAGGGATGGAGGTGCCGGAGGTGCTGTTTTCAGGCGATCATGCAAAGATCGAGAAGTGGCGCCGGGCACGGTCGGAGGAAATAACAAAGGTCAGGCGCCCCGAATTATGGGCAATACACACTAAGAATAAAAAGGATTTGGGATAATGAGGTTGGCTATGAATATCGTTGAAAAATTTGAGCAGGAGCAAATTGCGCGGTTATCCAGCGGCAAGCAGATACCGGATTTCGCTCCGGGCGACACGGTGAAGGTGAACGTGAAAATCGTCGAGGGCGAAACCGAGCGCGTGCAGGCTTTCGAGGGCGTATGCATCGCGCGCAAAAATCGTGGGCTGAATTCGTCCTTCACGGTTCGTAAAATCAGCTATGGCGAAGGAGTGGAGCGCACGTTCCCCCTGTTTTCGCCCCGCGTGGAAAGCGTCGTGCTGGTGCGCCGGGGCGAAGTGCGCCGCGCCAAACTTTATTACATGCGCAATCTCTCCGGCAAGGCGGCGCGCATTACAGAGAAGCGCGACCTGCTGATGGAAGGAAACGCGGCAAAAGAAACCGCTCCGGTCAAGGCCGCCGCTGACGAAGCGCCTAAAGCCGCCGCAAAAAAGGCGCCAAAGGCCGAGAAAACCGAAGCTACATCGAAAAAGAAGAAGAAGGCGGCGTCGTAGAGATGCATATTCCCAGGCTAACAGCAGCATGAAGTGCTGTCTGATGCCATTCTTCTACCGCTTGAAGTAGGTGTCTTTTTCCATATCGTGAATATCGACAGAGAGCTTTTGCACGTCAGGAAGCGCAGCAGCCAGAGCATCAAATACCGCTTTCGAGAGTTGCTGTTTCTGCTCCGTCGTGCGGCCAGAGAGAATTTTCACAGTGACGTGGGCAAATTCCGCCGGCACGGCATTTTTTCCCCAGCAAACGTCCTGGTAGGAAACCGCGCGGCTCTTTACGGCATCCGCACTGAACAGGCCGCTATTCACCACGACAAGATGCACGTTCTTCAATAGCCCCGATTGCCGTACTGCAGGAGCGATGGATTCCGTGTGCTCGATAATAACGTGAGGCATAACGTGATTCTCGTGATAAGCTACCCAAGATAATCCACCACGCCCAACGAAAGCGTGGAATGTTTTTCGTATTCAAAGGAAAATAAGATATCCAAAAGTAACGTGTGCCACGATACACCCCCCTTATGCCTGAGTCCAATCTATAGCACTGTTATTAACGAAGCAATGTATCGTTATTGCGCTACTTCGATAGGAGCGGAGACCATGCGGGGTCGGAGGCTTCGGTAGGGGTTACGAGCATTTGCTCGTTGTGGCCGGTAAGATCAATGGTATAAAGCTGGGAACGCCCTCCCCGGCTCCGATTTCCAGGTTCCTGCCGCGTGAACATCAGTACGCGGCCATTAGGCGCCCAGGTCGGGCCTTCAACCAGAAACCCCTCGGCCAACAGGCGCTCGCCGCTGCCATCCGGGCGCATCACGCCAATATAGAATCGTCCGCGATACATCTTGGTAAAGGCGATGAGATCGCTGCGCGGCGACCATACCGGCGTGGCGTAGGTACCATCGCCGAAACTGATGCGTTCAACATCGCTGCCGCTGCTATCCATGACGTAAAGCTGTTGCGATCCATCGCGATCCGAATTGAATACTACCCGTTTCATATCCGGTGAAAATGAAGGCGACGTATCAATAGCGGGATTATTGGTAATGCGCGTCTGACGACGGCTTGCAAGGTCGATAATGAAAAGCTCGCTGTTGCCGTCGAGCGAAACGGACATGATCGCCTTTTTACCATCCGGCGAAAAGCGCGGCGCAAACGACATGCCGGGGAAATTGCCGAGCAATTCTTGTTTACCGCTTGATAATGTATAGATATAAACGCGCGGCTGCCTACGCTGGTAGGAAAGATAAATGATGCGTTGCGAATTTGGGTCGAAGCGCGGGGTGAGCGCAAGATCTTTTCCGGAAGTGAGGTAACGCACGTTGGCGCCGTCCTGGTCCATAATAGCAAGCTTCTTCTGAGGAGAGCGCTTAGAGCCGGTTTCCGACACGTAGACGACGCGCGAGTCAAAATAACCTGCCTCGCCGGTAAGCCGCGAATAGATAACATCGGCGATCAGATGCGCCACGCGGCGCCAGTTGGCGCGGTGGCTGGTGAAGGATTGCCCTGCGAACTGCTTCTGCGACAGCACGTCCCACAGCCGGAAATCCACCCGAAACTGATCGTTACCCAATGGCGTCAGACCGCCCGTTATAAGCGCTTGTGCGCCAACCTGCCTCCAATCTGCGAAACGCGGAATAGTTTCCACCCCATCAATGCGCTCGATGAAAGCGGCAGGGTCGATTGCGGTAAACAGGCCGGAGCGCTCCAAATCAGCGCTAAGCACCTGGATAATGTCATGGCCCAGCACGCGATCCGCCGGACTTTTTGCGCCGAGATCCGGCAACGCCACCGGCATGGGATTCATCACCCCGCGCGTAATGTCAATTTTTAGCACCGCATGCGCCGGGGCGCTCAAGATAAGGGTAATAAAAGAAAAAAATACCCACAGGATTTTGGATAAGGAACCATATTTCATGGCGGTGCAGTCTACCGTTAAAAAAATCCCGGGCAACTGTTTCATGAAAAATTTGACGCAGCGCGATGAATTCGCGTTGATTGCTGTACTTTTGGCTATAAAAACACAATACTATCCTCGCGCGCCTATAGACAAAACGGCATGCGCTTTTCTAGGGTAAGAGATCGGAGTATGGGTTGGTTTCAACGACTTAAGCAAGGTCTTTCCAAAAGCTCTTCGCAGATTACGCACGGAATCGGCGGTATTTTCACGAAGCGCAAGCTCGATGCCGCAATGCTGGAAGAACTGGAGGATTTGCTGATTGCCGCCGACCTTGGTTCTGAGACAGCCGCACGGTTAGTTGCTGCATTCGGCAAGCACCGTTTCGGAAAAGAAATTTCTCCGGAGGAAGTGCGCGACGCGCTTGCAACGGATATTGCCGCGATTCTGAAGCCCATTGCCGTGCCGCTTGCCTTGGAAAATAGCAAACAGCCATGCGTGATTCTGGTGGTAGGCGTCAATGGTAACGGCAAAACCACCACGCTTGGTAAGCTTGCTCTCCAATTCACGAAACAAGGAAAAACAGTGCTGCTTGCCGCCTGCGACACATTCCGTGCGGCAGCGGTGGAACAGCTTGCGGTATGGGCGGAGCGAGCAGAAGCTGGCTTGGCCAGAGGCAGTCCGCAGGCCGATCCGGCCAGCGTTGCTTATGCCGCAATGGAGCAGGCTAAAATGCAGAACTCGGATATTTTGATGATCGACACGGCCGGACGATTACAGAACAAAACCGGGTTGATGGAGGAATTGGTGAAAATTACCCGCGTGCTTAAGAAATTCGACGAAACCGCGCCGCATTATTGCCTTTTGATACTCGACGGCACCACAGGGCAAAACGCCCACCGTCAGGTGGAAATATTCAAAGAGATGGTGAACGTTACCGGCCTGATCGTCACCAAGCTCGACGGTACTGCCAAAGGCGGCGTAGTAGTGGCGCTTGCCGACCGATTCAAGTTGCCGATTCACGCCATCGGCGTAGGCGAAGCTATAGAAGATTTACATCCTTTCTCCGCCGATAGCTTTGCGCGTGGACTGATGGGGCTATAGACACGAAAGCCAAGCCAGAGATAAAACTTCTCCAACTATTCCCATCCCTTGTAGCAATCCCTGTACCCATCCCTATATCTTGTGGTATAGAGCACCCAATGGCGAAGGTAATAGGCAGGCAATATTTCCTTATCGTTCTGGCGGTGGCACTGCTCAGCATTCCTGTCAGCTTCATCCTCATGCCGCGCGAAAAAGAAGCGGCCTTCATGCGTTTCCACGACATGGATTTTGAGGGTTCGTTGAAAATATACCAAAAATTGTGGGAGTCTGGCGATCATTCTCATAACGTTATGACCCAGCTGGGCCAACTTTATCTCCAATACGGTGAATTGGCTAAAGCGATCGAAGTGATGGAAACATTCTTCGCCGACCACCAAGATTCCTATGAAGTGCTGGAGAAACTGAGCACGCTTTACCAATATAACCAGCAGACGGACAAATATCTTCAGACGCTGGAAAAAATGCACACCATGCGGCCATCGGAAACCCTTCTGCGCGAATTATCAAAATTATACAATTATAACGGCATGCTCGATCAGCAGATTGCCGCCTTGGAAAAATTGGTAAACACTTTTTCTCCGGTTCCGCAGGATTACGTCGATCTCGCCTATCTATATGGAACAAAAGGCAATGTGCGTAAGGCGCAGGAGATGATGCGGCGACGCTTTGCGCTGCCGCAGGCCCCGCTTACGCCAGAACTTATTGAGTTATATGTCGATCTGTTGCTCGATACCGACAATGCCGCAGAGGCGGTAAAGATCATCAAAACCTTCTGCCACGATCCATTTTTTGCGGCAGATCTGGCCTTGCTGCTGAACAGTCGCGGCGCAATAAATGAAGCGCGGCAGGTGCTGGAGCCTTACCTGGAAGGCACGCAACCCCACCCCAAAGCGCTGGCGGCGCTCACAGAAATCGACAGCAGCGACGGACAGGTCGAACGTATAAAAACAGCGTTCGACCGGCTTGCAGCATTGTATCGCGCCGGAGCGCTTACCCCAGATCTTCTTGATACTCTGCTCAGCCTGGCGTTGACGCTGGAGGAGAATGCGCTGATCGGAGACGTCGTTCGGCGCGCCGATCTAAGAAAGCTTTCCAAAGAAACGCTGCTGATGCTGACGGCATATGCTCTGCGCACGGCTCAGCCTGATATTGCGCGTGAAATACAGAAAAATCTGAACGGTGAGTTCCTGGATATGCACCCAGTAGCGCGCGAAACGCTGCATCTCATATCCACTGGAAAAAGATCTTCTTCCGCTTCGTT
Source organism: uncultured Rickettsiales bacterium (assembly GCA_964644885.1). Lineage (GTDB taxonomy): Bacteria > Pseudomonadota > Alphaproteobacteria > Rickettsiales > JACKKO01 > CAZXYG01. The sequence continues at coordinate 8,386 of CAZXYG010000016.1, read as the reverse complement.
CGCCCTCGATCTTGAAAAGATGCCGCTCTCGGAGAAGACACTGGAAGCCATTGTTAATATCGCTATGCATAGCGGTTTTCAGGATGCCGTGCTGAAGCGGATCAATCGCTTCGTACGCGAGGAAAAGGGGGGCGGTAATCCGATCCACAGTGCCAGGATGTATATCAATCTCAACAAGGCAGAGGAAGGTTATGCGGCCTTCAGCGCATTGCGGGGCGGCTCGATGGTTCCACAGGCAGTTACCCATGCGTGGGCTATCCTTGCGACGGCCTCCGGCCATATAGAGGAAGTCAGACGCTTAATCGC
>CAZXYG010000016.1:0-8070 GCA_964644885.1 uncultured Rickettsiales bacterium | reverse complement strand
AATCGCCGAAACCGGCGCGCAGGACTACGCTATGCTAAATGATATTTATTATGTGGCGCGCGATTACCATCGTCATCCGCTGGCGCTTGAAGCCGCCCGAAAAATCTATTCGCTTAAAGAAAATGATCGCAGCCGCGCGCTCCTTGCTGGTGCGCTGGTAGTAAATGGCGCGTTTGAAGAAGCGCTCGCGCATTTGCGTCCGCTGATTCCGAAAGGTGAGTACGAAGTCGGTGATTATATTGCTGCCGTAGTGGGAACGGCAAAGACCGTGAAAGGGCAAAAACCGAAACAGTTTCAGGCCGATTTAAAAACACTGATGAACGAAGTGCTTCCTCGCCATCCGCTGACGCCGATTGAAGCACGGGACTTTGCTTTCTTTCTTTACGAGAATGGGTTAAAGGAGCAGGGCGACGCGCTATTCACGGCGCTTGCCGAAAACCCTAAAGCACAATCCATAGAACTGGATGGACTTGCCGCTTTTTGGTCGGCACGCAATGCAAAGACACAGGTTCCTTGGTTATGGCAGCGCGCGCGCGCATCCTCTGGCAAACGCCTTGCATTGTGGTTATCGTTACTGCTTGAGGCAAATCAAACAGCAGAGGTGGTCCGCTACATTCACAATCTCTCGGCTACGAAAACAGCCGTTTCGGAATATACGGATCTGTACTACACCGCCATGCTCAGGACAAAAAAAATACATGCGCTGGAACCGCTTCTCACGGCAGATATCAAGGGCGAACAGGGCATACGGAGGCTTCTCGATCTTGCCGGAAAGGCGAGAGAAGCCGAACTTTCATTGCTCGCAAAACAGGCCCTGGAGCGCGTGGCTCTTTACCTGCCACAGAATATCTATGTTATGCGGCTGCTGGGTTATGCCGAATATGACGCAGGAGAATATGAGGCGGCCCGACATCACATACTGGCCTATCTTGCCTCAGGTAACGGCGATTATGTGACGCACTACATCGCAGGAGATATGCTTGCCCAAGCAGGAGAAACCCAAGCAGCGCGAGCGCATTTTTCCTCAGCGCTCGAGCAACTTGAGCGGCTGCCCCCGGCCACCACGGAACAGCGATCGCTCAAAGCCGAGCTTTTGCTCCGATTAGGCCGGGAAGAGGAAGCGTTGGCTCTCTACCGCACCCTTTATGAAAAAACGCCGCAGAATGCAAATTTAAAAGCAGATTTTGCTAACGCTCTCATTCAACTTAAGAGATACAAGGAAGCAGAGCGTGTGCTCGAGGTCAACGAAACGGAAGAACGGCAGGATATGTGGGAGCGTTTTGGCAAAACGGTACACAATACCTATGAAAACGCACATAAGAGGGTGAAGCGGCTGTGGAAAGAAATGTGAAAAATCCCCGGTACGTGCTGGGAGTGCGTCTCTCCGCACTGATTGAGATGGCTTTGTTCTTCTTGCCAGCGGTTGGCCTTGACGCCTGGCTTGGGGATGGCACGCGATTTTTCGAGGTGACGCCGCATCCCTTCTGGGTGATTATGCTGCTGATTGTGGTGCAATACGGCACTAACGAGGGACTTATTTGCGCCCTTGTAAGCAGTTTTTTCCTGCTTGCGTGGAATATACCCGATCAGCATTTTAATGAAAATCTTTACGACTATCTTTTCCGTATCAGCTTAAATCCTTTGTTGTGGCTTAGCGCGGCAGTGATTCTGGGGCAAATACGCATGCGCCACGTACTGCACGCACGAAAACTCACCGATGCGCTGAGTGAAGCGAAGGAGCGTGAGAAAGCCATTACGGATGCGTATAGCCGCGTCAAGGAGATCAAGGAAATGTTGGAGATACGGCTTGCCAGTCAGGTCAAAAGCAATTCCGCCGCCTACAGCGCTTTCCGATCTATCGAAATGCTCGACCGCAAAAGCATTTTACTCGGCGTGGAGGATATGATTCGCGCCGTCATGGATCCGCCTAAATTCTCCATCTACACCCTAGGCGAAACCGGATTCGAATCAATCGTGTGCACCGGATGGGGCGATGAGGAAACCTATGCCCGCCGCTTCACTGCCGATTCCAATATCTATCAAGAACTGGCGGGCCGCAAGCGGGCGCTATGCGTCATCAATGAAGAAGATGCCGCCATATTAGGCAAGGAAGGCGTGATGGCCGCGCCTTTAATCGATTCGTCCACCGGTCGGATTTTCGGCATGATGAAAATAGAAGAGCTGCATTTTACCGAGCTGAGCTTAAGCAACGTCGAAACCTTTCGCGTGCTGTGCGAATTGGTGGGCATGGCGTATGCAAACGCGGAGCGTTTTGACAGAGCAAGGGAGAACAGCCTGCTTAACCAGGACACCGGTTTGCTCTCCTGGCAGTTATTTAAAACATACCGCAGCCTGCTGGCGCGATTGGATTCCCCAAAAAGCATCGCGCTGTCGTTGATTGCCGCCCACCTTAAAAATGCGGAACAATTCCCTAAAGAAAAACGTCATGCTCTGATAGTGGGGTTTGCTCACGCCGCAGCGGATGCGCTGCCGAAAGATGCATCTATTTTCAGCGGACAGCATGCCGACTCGGAGGTGATAATGCTGCTTCCGCGCATACCGGCAGGCGAAGCGCATGCATTCGCTGCCGCCATCGCGCAAGCGCTCCGTCGTTCAGGCGCAGAATTAGCCCCCGCAGAGTGGTCTCTCGACGTGAAACATATCGATGAGGAGACGCATGAGCCATCCCATTGATAATATTACCGCAAGCCGTTTGTTTCTTTACAGCCTCGCTTCAGCCATGCTGTTTATTATTGAGTTCTTCCTGCTCTATCTTTTGCGTAGCGAAGATCTCTCTCTGTTCGCCGCGGCATTTATTCATTCCGCTATCTCAGCCACGCTTGCCGTATGGTTTGCGCTGGCAAGCTGGCGGCGACAAGACATACGGTTGCCCTTGTTTTTGTGGCTTATGGTTATGGCGATGGGCGCATTCGGCGCGGGACTCGTATTATGCACCATTTTACTGTACGTGCTATACATCCGTACGGCCACGTCGTTTGCCGAATGGTTTGCTTCGATCTTTCCTGACACGGGCAGCAGAGAAGAAAGCATCTATGAGCGCCTCAAATTCGGCTGGGAGGATTTTAGCGAGAAGCACGGCGTCATGCCTTTCAAGGACGTGATGACGCTTGGGTCCGAACAACAGAAACGGCTTGCCCTGGCTAAGATCGCGCGCCATTTCAAGCCGGAGTTCGTACCGGCATTGCGGCTCGCGCTGGCCGATCCTAGCAATCCCATCCGTGTGCAGGCGGCAGCGATCATTGCCAAGCTGGAGCAGGACTTTTCGCGCGTGATTCTGCACATGGAACGCGGCTTGGAGGAGCGTCCGAACGATCCGGCGCTTCTTCACCAGACAGGCGAGCGCTGTGATGCGTATGCATATTCGGGATTGCTTGACCGGCAGCGGGAGCGGGACTTCCGGCACAAAGCCATCCGCTACTTTGAGCGTTTTCTGGAAATCAGGCCAGGCGAGCATGATGCGTTATTCGCGCTTGGGCGGCTTTATCTGCGGAATAAACAACCGCTCAAAGCGTACCAAGCACTGAAGGTAATGCTGAGCGGGAAACAACACGCGGCGCGCAGCATCGTGCCGTGGATGATGGAGTGTTTATATCAGCTTAGAAAATTCTCCGAACTCAAAGCTTTTGCCAAGGCCAATATCTCCTATATCGATCCGCAGGACGTACGGTTGCTGCGTACATACGAGGCGGCAAAACTCTGGGCGGAAGGCGCCCCGGAAACACCATGAGGAAGCAGCGCGGTTCGTGGCTTGCGGCTCGTGATTCGCAAGCAACACAAGCAGTAAGCGGTGAGCATCACACATCGCGGTCGCATGGCGATATTTGCCTGATTCTTGAAGGAACCTATCCCTACGTGTCCGGTGGTGTTTCCACCTGGACGCATGAATTGCTTCACGAACAAAAAGAGCTTCGTTTTCATCTCGTCTGTATCTTGGCTCCCGACACTGAGCCGACGTTGAAATTCACCCTTCCCGACAACGTTCTGAGCATCAATAATCTTTTTTTGCAAAGGATGCCTGCGGGCGTTTCAACTCTTCCCGCGCGCCAGACCGTGAATCTATTCCAAAAATTGGAAGGGCCTTTGCTTGCCTTACAGTATAAGCCATCTCTTGACGCGCTGCGCGCTCTGATCGAAGCGATACGGATGCCGGAGAAGCAAGTAGGCAGCGCATTGCTTTTGAACTCTTTCGACGCGTGGAAAATGCTGCTGCGCATGTATCGCTCTACGATAGGCACCAGCGCTTTTCTTGATTATTTCTGGTCATGGCGGGCCTTGATGAGCAGCGTCTACTCGGTGGCGTTGGCGCCTTTGCCGCACGCGGATGTCTATCACGCTTTGTGCACGGGGTACGCCGGATTAATGCTGGCGCGCGCGCGCATCGAAACCGGTCGTCCCTGCTTGTTGACGGAACACGGCATCTACACCAACGAGCGCCGCATTGAAATCGCCTCGGCTGACTGGCTGGAAAGCCCGCGCGCGCTAGACCTCAATATCACCGTGGAAGAAAAGGGGCACAATCTTGTAAGCCGTGACCTTCAAGATCTTTGGATTGACATGTTCGTAGGATTTTCCCGGATGGGCTACGAGGCGTGCGAGCATATTATTACGCTCTATGAAGGCAATACGCAGTTCCAGATTGAAGATGGCGCCAACCCGGAAAAGCTTTCCGTGATTCCCAACGGCATTGACTATAGCCGCTTTGCCGCAATCCCACGCAACGCTGGACACCCGCCCACGGTGGCGTTAATCGGCCGCGTAGTGCCAATCAAGGATATTCTCACCTTCCTCCACGCTTGCCGCCTGCTCAAGGACAACGTACAGGGACTCCGCGCTTATGTAATGGGGCCTACGGATGAAGACAAAGGTTATTACGAGGAATGTCGTGAACTGGTGCGCAGCTTAAAGCTGCAAGGTATCGTGGAATTTACAGGCAAGGTGCAGCTTGATGAATATCTAGGCCGAGTGGATCTGCTGGTGCTCACCAGCATCAGCGAAGCGCAGCCGCTGGTTATTCTTGAGGCCGGAGCAGCGGGCATTCCCTCAATCACCACCGATGTCGGAGCATGTCGGGAAATGCTCTATGGCCGCAGCGATGAAAATCCGCCGCTTGGCCATGGCGGTATTGTATGCCCGCTTTCTAACGCGGCAGCAATTGCAGAGGCAGCGCACCGCCTGCTTGCTGATCGGGTGCTTTATCGCCAGTACAGCGAAGTCATTCGCAAGCGCGTGGAGACATATTATAATAAAAAGCGCCAGCATGAGGCATACCGGCAGTTATATGAATCGTGCAGGCGCATGCAATCCAGTCCGTCGCTTTTCGCTCGCGATACGCAGCTACAGTCGCCTGTAAACCCGAAACAACGCATGACGGCATAGATTCATGGCAGGCATAGGCTTCATACTGCGCAAGCTCTCGCTTCAGGATAACCTTATGGGGTTGACGCAGGCGTATCTCCATTCTGCCGTAGCCTCAAGCGGACCGTGGATATTCACCGTGCTGGCGCTGGGCACGATCACCGTCGCAGGAAGCCATTACACGAACGTGGAGGAGCTGTATTTGTTTCGCCTCGTAACGATCTACAATTTTTCGTTTTCGCTTGTAATGTCCGCGCCGGTGTTCATGGTAGTCACGCGCTATCTGGCGGATTCCATCTATAAAAAAGATGTCACCGGCGCGCCCGGCCTATTGTTCGGGGCGGCTATCCTACTCTATGGCACGCAGCTTCCCATTGTCGCGGCATTCTATTTTTTCGTCGCCAACCTGCCGCCGTTGCTCACCGTGAGCGCGATCATCAATTTCATGCTGGTGACAAGCATTTGGCTGATCGCCGTTTTTCTCTCGGCGCTTAAAAACTATAAAGCCATTACCATGGCTTTCCTGGCGGGCCTATTGCTTGCCATTATTGCCGCAGTGCAGCTTGCTGGCGCTTTCGGAGCAAGCGGCGTGCTCAATGGTTTCAGCATCGGCCTTGCTTTCATTTTGGCATCGCTTGTAGCGAGCGTACTCGCTGAATATCCCTACCGGGCGATCAATCTTTTTGCGTTCCTGCCTTATTTCCGTAAATACTGGGAAATCGCGGTTGGCGGTTTTGTATTCAATGTCGGCGCGTGGATCGACAAATGGATTATGTGGTTTTCCCCTGAGGCAGAGCACACGCCGAGCAACCTCGTCATTTATCCGCACTACGACAGCGCCACCTTCCTTGCCTACCTTACGATCGTACCCGCCATGGCTCTTTTCGTCTTCAACGTGGAAACCGCCTTCTACGAACGCTATCTGCGATTCTATCGCGACATCGACGACAAAGCGACGCTCGACCGCATCGAGCAGAATCACCGTGATATCCTGCGGGTATTCCTGGATAGCGCGCGCAATATATTGGTACTCCAGGCTAGCATCAGCTTTGTCGTCATCTTGCTTGCTCCCCACATTTTCAGCGTGCTCCAGATGAACTATCTGCAACTTGGCATGTTCCGGTATAGCGTGCTGGGCGCGCTGTTTCATGTGATGACTATTTTTCTGGTGGTGTTGCTCTCCTATTTTGATAATCGCTTGGATGCGCTCAAGGTGCAGTGTATTTTCATGACAACGAACGGCCTATTCACTTGGTTTATCATGCAATTCGGATTCGAGTACTACGGCTACGGCTATTATATGGCGAGTCTTGCCTCGTTCCTGTGCGGCGCTTTCATCTTCGCGGCCTATGTTAACCGGCTGCCCTTCCATACCTTTATCACCCGCAATTCCGCCGTTGCCGAGAAATGAGAGTCTAAATCATGCTTCCCCCCGATCATCAATCCAACGCATTGTCCGGCCTTACCGGACTGGAGGCGGAAATTGCCTACCACCGCGAGCATCTGCATCAGATGGTGGCCGAACGCACATCCGACCTCGTGCTGGCCAAAGCGCAGCTTGAGCAGACCAACCGGCAACTCCAGGATGAAATCGCCATCAACAAACTGCTGCACAATGTGGCGATGGCGACAAACGAGGCAGCATCGGCCGAGGATGCGATGCAGGCATGTATTGAGATTATGTGCTACTATACGGGATGGCCCGTGGGGCATATTTATCTTTATGATCAGGAAACCAAGGCGTTGACCTTTACCGGCCTGTGGTATTATCACACTTCCGAGCAATTTCAGGCCATCAAAACTATTGTTGAGGATGCCGCGATTCCTCCCGCGCACCGTTTGCCGGGACAGGTTATTGCGACTGGCGGTCCGGTATGGGTAACGGACATTGCCAGCGATTCTTTCCTGGCCGGGACGGAAAGGCTTACTGCCGCCGGTGTGAAAACATGCATTGCCTTTCCCGTCTTGATTGATCGAAAAGTAGTGGCCGTGCTTGAGTTTTTTAACGCAAAGCAGGTTGCGCCTAATGAAAAACTGCTCGGCATCATGAGTTATATCGGCAACCAGGTTGGGCACGTTATTGCGCGCAAGCACGCGCTTGTGGAGTTACAGAAAGCCAAACGCCGAGCTGAAGAGGCGAGCCATGCCAAGAGCCTGTTCCTCGCCAATATGAGTCATGAAATACGGACACCGCTCAATGTCATTATCGGCACCGCTGAACTGCTGCTCAACCTACACCAGGAACCCACGCATGCGCGCTATCTGGAATCCATCCATTCTTCCGGCGAAATGCTTCTGGCTTTGGTCAGCGATATTCTTGATATCTCCAAGATCGAAGCGGGAGAGCTGAAACTTGAATTGACGGCGGTCAATGTTCATGCGATCGCGGAACAGGTTCGGCAATTGTTCTCAAGCAAGGCCGAGCAAAAAACGGTGCAGCTTTTCATGGAATATGCTACGGATGCTCCGCGCGAAATCTACACCGATCCCTTACGCTTTCGGCAAGTCGTTGCCAATCTCATGGACAACGCTCTCAAATTCACGGAGAAAGGTTATATTGCGATCCGCGTAACCAAGGTGGTGGAAGCGGATAGCATCCGCTTCGAGATTGCAGATACCGGCATCGGCATTCCGCAGGAAAAATGCGGCGATATCTTCGGTCTTTTTACTCAAGCCGACCCCTCCACTACGCGC
>CAZXYG010000015.1:35721-36823 GCA_964644885.1 uncultured Rickettsiales bacterium | reverse complement strand
AGCCTGTTGACCTCGTCTTAGGGAAATCAGAGGCCGAAGCGGAGCAGCATTTCTGCGAGCATCTCACCAGGAGCGCACACTGAGTTTTCAATCGGCATGACGGTCGTCCTCATTGATTATGGTTCCGGAAATCTGCACTCCGCCGCCAAGGCTTTGGAACGGGAAGCCAAGCCGCTTGGCCTTCCGGTGGCGGTGACTTCCAAAGCCTGGGATGTGGCGAATGCCAGCCATATCGTGTTGCCCGGCGTGGGCGCGTTCGCGGAGTGCTACGCAGGTTTGCACGCGCTCACAGGGATGCGTGAAACGCTTGAGGCGGCTGTATTGAAAAAGAAAAAGCCGTTTCTTGGCATTTGCGTGGGAATGCAATTGCTGGCGGAAAGAGGCTATGAAAACGGCAATCATTCCGGCCTGGGCTGGCTCAAAGGCGATGTGGCAGCCATCACACCCGCCGGTAAGACACTCAAAATTCCACACATGGGTTGGAACGCGCTGGAAATCAAACGGAAGCATTCTTTATTTGACGGCATGGCAAGCGGCGAGCATATGTATTTCGTGCATTCCTATCACTTTGTAGGCCAGGATGCCCTGGCCGTGACGGATTACGGCGGGCCGGTGACTGCCGCCGTGGCGAAGGAGAATATCATGGGCGTGCAGTTCCATCCGGAAAAAAGCCAGGGGGCCGGGCTGAAATTACTGCATAATTTTTTGAGGATGTAGTGCTTCTTTTCCCCGCCATCGACTTGAAAGACGGCCAGTGCGTGCGGCTCTACAAGGGCGATATGGCGCAGGCCACCATATTCACCGATGACCCGGCAGGACAGGCGCGGGCGTTTCAGGAAGCCGGGGCGGAATGGCTGCATGTGGTGGATCTGAACGGCGCGTTCGCGGGAAAGGCGGTGAACGCCGAAACGGTGCATTCCATACTGGAAACAACCTCGCTGCGCGTGCAGCTTGGCGGCGGCATACGCACGATCCAGCAGATCGCCGCGTGGCTGGATGCGGGCGTCAGCCGGGTGGTTCTGGGGACGGCGGCGCTGAAAAATCCGGCGCTGGTGGAGCGCGCCTGCCGTGAATTCCCTGAGCACATTGCCGTGGGAATCGA
>CAZXYG010000015.1:32923-35711 GCA_964644885.1 uncultured Rickettsiales bacterium | reverse complement strand
GGAATCGACGCTAAAGGCGGCAAGGTGGCCGTGCAGGGCTGGGCGGAGGTTTCGAATATGAAAGCCGATGAATTGGCGCTGCGTTTCGAGGATGCCGGGGTGGCAGCCATTATCTATACCAACATCGATCGCGACGGCGCCATGCAGGGGCCGGATATCGAAAGCACACGCGTACTGGCGGAGAAAATTTCAACACCCGTGATCGCTTCAGGCGGCGTTTCAAGCATGGAGGATCTGCAAGCATTGAAAATCACAGAGGAAAGCGGCGTGATCGGCGTGATCGCCGGAAGGGCGATTTATGACGGGAAGGTGGATGTAAAAGCGGCGATCGCGCTCCTTGCATGCTGAAGATCCGCATCATACCCTGCTTGGATGTAAAGGATGGTCGCGTGGTCAAAGGGGTGAATTTCGTCAACCTGGTGGATGCGGGCGACCCCGTCGAGCAGGCGAAAATCTATGACCAGGCCGGGGCGGATGAGTTGTGTTTTCTCGATATTACCGCTTCCAGCGACAACCGCGATGTGCTCTACGACGTGGTGGCGCGGGTTGCAGAACAATGCTTCATGCCGCTTACCGTGGGCGGCGGCGTACGCACGGTGGAGGATGTGCGCAAATTGCTGCGGGCCGGAGCGGACAAGGTTTCCATCAATACGGCAGCGGTGAATCGCCCGGAATTTGTGAAAGAAGCAGCGGAGACATTCGGCGCGCAGTGCATCGTGGTAGCGATCGATGCCAAGAGGAACGCATCGGGACAATTTGAGATATTTACACATGGCGGCAGAAACTCAACAGGCATAAATGCGGTGGAGTGGGCCAAGAAAATGCGAGCTTCCGGCGCGGGAGAATTATTAGTAACCTCCATGGATCGGGATGGCACCAAACAGGGCTTTGATATTCCGCTCATCCGCGCTATGGTCGATGCGGTGAGTGTGCCGGTGATCGCTTCCGGCGGCGTGGGCGCCGTAGAGCACTTTGTCCAGGGCGCGCGCGAGGGCGGAGCCACCGGACTTCTGGCAGCCTCGGTATTCCATTTCGGAGAATTATCGGTGCGGCAGGTAAAAGAGCATATGAAAAAAGCGGCAATCCCGGTTCGGCAGTGAATAAAGCACCTCGTCTTCATTCCGCTCCTCACGGGTCAAACTCGCAATGATGACCTCAAGCGCCGATCCTAAAGCTTTAATAAGGGCAGAAAATAAAAATTTTTATAACTACCCCCTTAGTAGCTTAACGTCGAGACAAGAACAGCAGCTATATGAGAATTGTTGTGAGCAGGAAGTGCCTCCACAGATTGAAGGCTTTCATTCCTTTTTTCAACACCATAACATTCCTGTTGTTTTTCACCGAAAGCCAAAAACCATAGGATGCGAAGAAGCAATTGCCGCGCGCGCCATGGCATTAAACAACAGTGCGCTAACCGTAGCGGATGAATTGAAGGCCCTCATGCTCGCAACCCATGATAACAATCCGGTTTTATTACTCATGCCAGGTGATAGAGACGCTATCAATTATCCCAAAATTAGAGGCAAGATTGCCCTCGATGCTTTATCTGAAATAGCAGGCGTGACTATTACGGGTATTCACGATGATAAAAAAAGATTTGTCCATGGCAGAATTAACCCTGTTAGCTTAAGAGATGAAGCAAGGCTAATCATCGCGTATGATGACTCTCTATTACAGACAACAGAGCTGATGTATACCAATGCCGGAATGAATACATGGGGCGCCGCTTTCAATATTATGTCCGTACTGCATGCTCTGCTGAAAGATGGTATCACCTGTCGTTCGGGCAATATCACGCAACCGCAGGTTTCTGCATTGGTAGCAGTGGGCATCATCACAGCCCCACAAATCAGAAGGTTGTAGCATGATTAGGCGAGACAATTGCGTCTATTTAATCTCCTACATCAATGAACAACGTGAGAAGAGCTTTGTTTTTTTGGATAGCGCCGCCTCACAAATGCATCTTCTTGAGAAACAATGCGCCCGCAGAAAACACATTGATTTTACACAATATGGCAGAGTCATTTTATACGGTAAGGGCGACCCCGATATAACAGCCACCGAATATATATATGCCCTCTATGGGAATTATGTTGTTAATGCTCTGTAAAATCTTTTATGTTCCTATCAAATGAAACGCCGATAAAAAGCCTTGGTTATTAAGGAAAATAGTGGGCCGTGAACACGCATACACCTAAAAGCATTCTGCAGGAGCTCTACGAAGTAATCGAACAGCGGCGCGGCGGCAATCCCGACGTGTCCTATGTCGCCAAAATGTTCAGCCGCGGCCGGGGCAAGATCGCCGAGAAATTCGGCGAGGAGGCGGTGGAAGTCATCGTAGCCGCACTGGCCGAAAATCGTGAGCAGGTGATTTACGAAAGCGCCGATGCGTTGTTCCATCTTCTCATATTATGGGCCGAACAGGGCGTAAAACCCGAGGACGTGGTGGGCGAGCTCCACCGCCGCATGGGCCAATCCGGCCTGGATGAGAAGGCGGCAAGGAAGATTCAGTCGTAGGCCCCTGTAAATCCTCCTTGCAATCCGGGGAAAAATGAGTAGGATGGCGCTCCCGGTGCGGGGTAGAAGTGCCGGAAGGGCTTATTTTTTAAAGAGATTTTGAAATTATGGCGCTGTACGAAGCAACGTTTATCGCCCGTCAGGATATGACCAAGAAGGAAGTGGAGAAGCTCACCGAGGATTTCTCCAATACCGTCACGGAAAAAGGCGGAAAAGTGGTAAAAAATGAAAATTGGGGCCTGCGTAGCCTGGCCTATCGCATCAATAAGAA
>CAZXYG010000015.1:32674-32913 GCA_964644885.1 uncultured Rickettsiales bacterium | reverse complement strand
CTCGTAGTGCGGGTGGAAAAACTTCCCCAGGGGCCTTCGCCCATGATGCAACAGGCCGCAGGAGCAGATTAGCATGAGCGAACGCAGCGCACCGGGTGCAAAAAAAGTGTTCTTCCGCCGCCCCAAAGAATGCCCGCTTTCTGGCAAAGGCGCGCCGGAGGTGGATTACAAGAACGTGCGGTTGCTTTCCCGCTTTATTTCCGAGCGCGGAAAAATGATGCCGCGGCGCATCACGGCCG
>CAZXYG010000015.1:19919-32664 GCA_964644885.1 uncultured Rickettsiales bacterium | reverse complement strand
CCTCCAAGCAGCGCGAACTGGCGCAAGCCATCAAACGCGCGCGCATTCTGGCGCTTCTGCCCTATGCGGTGAAGTAAGGAAAGCAAGCGATGCAAGTCATTCTCCTCGAGCAAATCAAGAATCTTGGCAAGGCCGGAGAGGTGGTGAAAGTGCGGAACGGCTATGGCCGCAACTTTCTGATCCCCTATAACAAAGCTTTGCGCGCAACCCAATCCAATATCGCCTATTATGAAACGCGGAAATCGGATATCGACGCACGCAACAAAGAACAAGCCAAGGGCGCCGAAAAAATTGCTAAGAAAATCGAAGGCGCGGTCGTTGCCATGCTCCGGCAAGCCAGCGAGGATGGACGGCTCTACGGATCCGTCAATGCGCGCGATATCGTGCGTGCCGTCAAAGAAAAACATGGGGCGGATGTAGAGCGCCGGGATATCATTCTTTCTCAGCCTATCAAATATATTGGCGTTTATACGATTGCCGCGCGGTTGCATGCAGAGGTGCAAGCCACGCTGCACATTAATGTCGCGCGCAGCGAAGAGGAGGCCGAAATCAATGCTGCCCGCTTCGCACGCGGCGAAGTGGTGATGGAAGGGCAGGTCACGGAGCAAAAGGAAGAAGCGAAGGCGGAACTGCAAGCGCCGGAGGCTCCTGCACCAGCCGAAGTTGCTCCCGCTGCGGAAACTGAAGGGAAAAAAGCCAAAAAATCCAAGGCCAAAGCGAAAAAAGAACAGCCCGAGCAAGAAAACGCTGCGCCGGAAGCCTAGGTTTATAGCCAATAATTTGTAATGCGTGACGCCGAAGGACCGCTGGCGCAGTTCATCCAGCCTTTGTTTCCTGCCCGCTTCCCCACAAAGAAGTGACCAGATCATGCCGACCGGCCTGGCTTGTGTCCATTTCGCTTAAAAATATGGAGCGGGTGAAGAGATTCGAACTCTCGACCCTTACCTTGGCAAGGTAATGCTCTACCCCTGAGCTACACCCGCTCGACAAAAGGAACGCCATCATAGGCAATGTATTTTTCTTTTCAAGGGCTTTTGCGGAGTTTGCGTTCTGAGTTTTGACAGTCGGGGCAGGTTATATCGCTTCGCCAATCACTATGCCTCAAAGGTCAAGCGTGCCGACATAAATCTTGCCGTATTACTCAAGGAAACAAACACTTACTCCCATCTCCCCGCGTTTCCAAGGTCTTCGGAAGACACTCCTGCGCCTAAGATCGGCTTCGGCTAGCAGGCCGCAGGGACCTGCCACCCGAAGGCGTAGGCTGGCGGAGGGAAGTAGCAGCTCCTCGTAAATCCCTCCACCGCAGAAACATTCACTTTTTTGATGGCGATGCAACCGGTGTGGGATGAAGTGCCAGTAATGCCCCATCAGGTTGTTTTCTTATCGCATGGCATTGAAATATATAATCCTATTACTATATCAGCTATCGGCCGCGGTGGCCAAACTAACTATCCCAAGCGCTAAGCCTCCGGCTTTGCCGGAGGCTTAGCGCTTGGGATAGTTATAAATCCATGCGTTATATCCACCACGTGTTATAACCAAGCTACCATTTCCCTGGGGCGCGGCGGCGCTTAAGCAGCCACATGGTGATGCCGGTAGTGGCGAATAGCAAAGGCAGCAGGCCCGCCAGGAATAGCAGAACTTTCCACCACAGCCAATCGGTGCCGTGCGCGCCGTGCAGTACGCGCTGCCAGGCGATCACGGCTTCGCCCGCGGAGAACGTTCGTGGGTCCTGCACATCCATCACCGCATTTTTCCACGGATCCACAAACACCAGAATCGAAGGTCCGCCGGTGTGCTTCGGCGATTGCATGGTGACGCTATAAGGTTTATCGGGCTGCGGGGGAAAGCGAATCATCGTGATGGCCGCATCCGGCACGGCTTCCTGCGCCAGCGCGGCGACAGCATCCACGGAAATTGCGCTTCCGGTCGGCTCCGCGCGGAGTTCTGCAGTTATTTTTTTGAAGTCGCGGGCGGGGAGGAAAGTGCGTATCACTGCACCGGTCTGCTCTGGAAACGCGAGATAGACGCCGGTGAACGCCGCTATCAGCAGCACGGAGCATCCCCAGGCGCCCGCCGCGCCGTGCAGTTCACGGTTGAAGCGGTAGCCGCGAATGCCGCGCCTGCCCCACCGCGCCATGAAGGCGGCTTTCCACCTGCCGTCGCGCGGCCACCACAGCATGAGGCCGCTCAGGCTCATCAGCAGCAGAATAATTCCGAATGCGCCTACGATCTGCCGCCCGGCGCGGCCATCCATCAGCAGGTTGGCGTGCAATTTAAGCAGCGTGCGGAAAAATCCCGGCTGAGGCGTATCGAGCACCGCCAGCGAGACAGGGTCTACGATCACCTGCATGCTCCGGCCCTTCTTGCCGGGGGAAAGCGTCACCGAGGCCGGTTCCCGCGGCGTTGCGGGCGCGCGGTAGGCGGAGGGTTTAAAGCCTGGTTTTGCTTTCGTCGTCGCTGCCGCGACGATTTCGGCGATGGGGCGAGGCTCCCCCTGCGCCAGCTCGTAGTGCGGCGGCGGGTTCCATTCGTGCTCGCACACCAGAATGCTGCCTGTGACGCCTAGCACCACCAGCGGAATACAGAGTATCAGGCCGCTCCACAGATGAATCTGGAACAGCAGGCGGCGCACTAAGTTTCCGCCCATTGCCGCAAAAGATTATGATAGACGCCTACCAGTTGCACGGCGGAAGGATGCTCAGGCATGTCGTGGTTAAGGCGCTGAATCGCGGCATCGAGATCGAACAGCAGCGTGCGCCGGCCGTCGTCACGCACCATGCTCTGAATCCAGAAGAACGAACAGACGCGCGCGCCTCGCGTCACCGGGGTGACGTGATGCAGGCTGGTGCCGGGATAGAGAATCATGTGCCCGGCGGGAAGCTTCACGCGGTGCGCGCCATAGGTATCCTCCACCACCAGTTTGCCGCCTTCGTATTCCTCCGGTGCACTGAAAAACAACGTAGCTGAAAGATCGGTGCGAATGCGATGCGGCGTGCCGGCGACTTGCCGTATGGCGTTATCCACGTGCGTGCCGAAATTCTCGCCGCCCTCGTAGCGGTTGAACAATGGCGGGAATATTTTCAGCGGCAGCGCGGAGGACATGAACAGCGCGTTCTTGCTCAACGCGCCAAGAATGATGTCCTGCATTTTCTGCGCGGCAGGTGAATTCTCCGGCAGTTGCCGGTTCTGCTTCACCTTGCCGGACTGATACCCAGCCGTGACCTTGCCATCCACCCATTCCGCGGCATCAAGCGCCGCGCGGCACTCCTTGACCTGCGCGGCGCTCAATACCTCTGGGACGGAAATCAGCATCAGAACCGGAAGCTGGTGGTCAGCATCGCGGTGCGGCCCTGCCCCGGTATGGCGTGGCCGGAATAGGCGGATTCGTAATACTCCTCGTCCGCGATGTTGAGCAGATTCAAACGCAACGCCACGTTCTCCGTTATCTCGTAGGAGGCCATCGCATCGAACAGCACATAGCTTGGCACCTTGTTTGTATTTTCGGTGTTGGCGAAGCTCTCGTCCACATAGAGAGCGCCGCCGCCGATCTCCACCTTGGGCGCCACCTGCCAGGTGTTCCACAGGGTGAAGGTATGGTTGGGCGTGCGATTGACGTCCTTGCCCACTTCCGCTGGATCGCTGGATTCTTCGATCTCGCTGGTGAGGTAAGCATAGCCCGCAAACACGCGCCACGCCTCGGTGACCTGCCCGGTGATGCCAAGTTCGATACCGTCCACGCGCTGCTCGCCTTCCAACGTAACGATCTCGGTGATGGGGTCCTCGGTGCGCGCATTGGTCTTCTCGGTGCGGAATACCGCCGCCGTGAGATTCACCCGGTCATTCAGCAGGTCCCACTTGGTGCCAAGCTCATAGGTGAGGCTTTCCTCGGGGTCGAGCACGGCGTTATCGGCGTTCAAGGTGATCGCTTCCGCCGAGGGGTTGAACGAGGTGCCGTAGGCGGCATAGATGCTGCCGTTCTCCAACGGTTTATACACCACTCCGCCGCGCCAGGAAAACATCGTATCGGTGCGCTCGAAGCGCGTGGGAGGCGTCGCATCGCTGGTGGTTTCCGCGTTGAAGCGATCCCAGCGCAGGCCGCCGTTGACTTCCCATTGCTCGTTGAGTTTCGCCGTATCGAAGATGTAGGCCGCCTGCGAATTGGCCTTGGTTTCGGTTTTCGAACCCGGCACGATGGTGCCGGTGAAGGCCTCGTGCGAATTGGGGTTGAACAGGGTGGTGTTCATGGTGCTGATTACCCTATCCTTGTTTTCCGAGGTTTCTCGCCCGATCTCCACGCCCGTCACCAGCGTGTGATCCACGCCGCCGGTGGAAAAATCCTTCACCAGGTCGGTCTGGTTGAGCAGGATGGCGTCCACGCTGTCGCGGTCGCGGCCGTTGCGCACCAGCGTATTGGTCACGGGATTGGGCGTGCGCGGCGGCGTCACAATGATATCCTTGGCGGCGCGGCCATAGCGCGTATTGTTGCGCAGCGTCAGCGAATCGCTGAAATCATGCTCGACCTTGGCCGTGAGCACGTCCACCATCGTGTCTTCGTAGTCGCGGTTGACCAGCCCGTAGAAATTCTCACGCGGCACGTCCACCGGTCGGCCATTGAAATAAGGATGGCCGTAATCGGGCAGGTTGTTCTCCTGCTGGTGCAGATAGGTGAGCGTGAGCCGCGTATCGGTGCCCTGGCCGAACGCCAGCGAAGGCGCGATGCCCCAGCGCTCGTATTCCACCTCGTCGCGCCCCGCCACTTCCTGGGCGTGCGCCATTGCATTCAGCCTTACACCACTGCGGTCATTGATAGGTTGATTGACGTCTGCGGTGATGCGCTGCAGGCGGTCGGTGCCTACGCTTAAGCTGCCGCCACTGAAAAACTCGCGCTCCGGCATCTTGCTCACTTGGTTAATGATGCCGCCAGTGGAGCCACGCCCGGAATAGACTGAGGAAGGCCCCTTGATCACTTCCACCTGATCCACGTTGAACGGATCGCGGAAATAACCGCCGATGTCGCGTACCCCATCTATGAATATATCGGTGCGCGCGTTGAAGCCGCGGATATTGACGTTGTCGCCGTTGGGCGTACCGCCTTCGCCTGCCGAAAGCGTGATGCCGGTAACGTTGCGCATCACCTCGCGCAGATTGGTGGCGCCGCGATCCGCGATCACTTCGCTGGGTATCACGGTCACGGATTGCGGCGTATCAAGCAGAGGTTGCGTATATTTGGGCGAAAAAAGCGCCTCGGTCTTATAGCCCGTTGACGCTTCCCGGTCAGCCTCCACCGTCACGGTGGGCAATTGTTTCCTCGCCGGTTCTGCCGTATGGACGGCGACAGGCAATAAAGCCAGGCAGAGCGAGGTGGAACACAGAAGGCGCGAAGCAAGCGTCGTATGTTTCTTATTCATTGCAGGCATTGATAGTCTCCATTCGTCATGTTGCGTTGTCGTTTTGCTTCTTCTTCCAATTGCTATTTGGGTTCGGTGATGAACCCGATGTTTCTGAGGCCAGCGCGCTGCGCGGCAGCAAGAATATGGCTGATTTTTCCGTAGGCGGTGCCCGCGTCGGCACGCAAGTGAATGAATTGTTTGGGGTCGCGCGAGGCGGCTTCGCGCATGCGGTAGTCCAGCGCTTCCGCCATAATGGGCGCGTTATCCCAAAAATACTGGCCGCCCGCATTCACGGAGAGCGTGATGGGTTTCTGATCCCGTACTTCGGTGGTGGTTTCATTGGGCAACTCGAGCTTCACCGCGTGGGTGAGTATGGGCGCGGTCACCAGGAAAATCACCAGCAGCACCAGCATTACGTCCACGAACGGCGTGACGTTGATCTCAGCCATCGGTGCCTGGAAATCCTCGCGGTCGAAGGCGGCCATTGCCATCAGTTTTTCTCCTGCGCGAGATAGAGCGTCATCTGCTCGGCGATATGGCGCAGATCCTGCACCAGCAAACGATTTGCGCGCACGAAGGCGTTATAGGCCAGCACTGCCGGGATGGCCGCGAACAGGCCGATAGCGGTAGCGATCAGCGCTTCGCCCATCGGCCCGGCCACCACATTGAGGCTGGCGTTGCCTTCCGTTGCGATGCGCGTCAGCGCGTGATAGATGCCCCACACCGTGCCGAACAGCCCGATGAACGGCGCGGAACTGCCTACCGAAGCCAGTATCGTGAGTCCTTTATCCAGCCATGCGCGGATGACATCCAGCGCCTGGGAGAGATGCAGCGAGAGCAGCTCCTTGCGCTGTTCCATCTTCTGCACGGCAAGCAGCGGCTTTAGCCTGCCCGCCTCCTGCGTCAGCAGGCCCACCGCGCCGGAAGCCCGGAGAGCGGCGCCATGTTTCGCCCAATCGGGCGCTTTCATGTATTGGCTCTGGAAATCCGCAAGAGCGCGCCGTTCGCCGCGCAGCTTCCACACTTTCCAGAAAATAACGTGCCAGCTTGCCAGCGACATGCCGGCCAGAAGGAGAAAAACGGCTACAAGCACCGGATCGCCCTGTTCAAAGACGTAAGAAAGATTCATGTCGTATGCTTTCTAGTTCAGCCGGAATTCCACCGGAACAATAACTCTCGCTTCCACCAGTTCGCTGCCGCGCCGCGCCGGGATGAATCGCCAGCGCTGCACCGCGTCGCGCGCGGCTTCGTCGAGAATCCCAGATCCGCTGGAACGGGCGATGAACACGTCGCGTGCATCGCCTTCGCGCGTGACCGCCACTTCCAACATCACTTTGCCCTCCGCGCCACGGCGCCGCGCGCGCTGCGGATAAACAGGCGGCGGATTGCGCAGATAGTCAGCATCGAATTGCGGCTCGGTGACCGCGGCGTTTTTCAGGGTGGCATCCGGCGACTGCATGCCGGAGGTTGGCAGAGATGGCGCCGATGTTTTTACGATTTCCTTGCGCTCTTTCTTCTTTTTTTCCGTCCTTATTTCCGGCACGGACTCCACTTTTATCATGCCGTCCGGCTTCGGAGGCGTAAGCGGCGCCGGTTCTGGCTGCGCCGGTTCCGGTATCGCTTCGGAGAACGTGGAAGGCTGCACCATCGCGATCTGGATAATCTGCTGTTCGGGAAACGCCACCGCTTTGGTAGGCTGCATCGCCCAGGCGGCCAGCCCCGCATGCAGCGCAACCGCACCTGCGAGCGCCACGACGTGGCTGTTCAGATGATAAGACAAATGCCGCTGCATAATCCGTAACTAAGAATGACTCTCATTTAATAGCCATTGCTATAGAGAAGGCGCGATGCCGTGTCAATAGTAATTAATAATGATTTGCAACAAGTATTGTTATTGGCATTGGTTTTATTGGCGATGAACACTCAAAGAATCAACAAAATCTACATGCGTTTCTTTTTCTGGCATGAAGCCGGTATCTTGTGATAAGGTAAAGGATGCTTTTGAGAAGCGACGTTCATACCATCGCTACATCACACCTTCTTAGGCCTTCGACATGTCCGCCGCAACGTCTGCCGTTCTTGATCTGAATCCGCAATTCCGCCATGCGCTTCAGCGGATGGGTGAGACAGAGCAAAGCCTATTCATCACGGGCAAAGCGGGAACGGGGAAATCGACGCTGCTGTCGCATTTCTGCGCCACGACTCAAAAGAAGCCGGTTGTGCTGGCACCCACGGGCGTGGCAGCGCTCAACGTCAAGGGCCAGACCATTCATCGCTTCTTTAATTTCTATATTGATGTCACGCCGGAAAAAATCAGAAAAAAAGAAACCAGGCCCCGCAATCCTAAGCTCTACGCCAAACTGAGAACCATCGTCATCGACGAAATCTCGATGGTACGGGCGGATCTCCTGGATTGCGTGGATGTGTTTCTTCGCATGTACGGCCCTGATGCGAATCGGCCTTTCGGCGGAGTGCAGATGATTTGCGTGGGCGATCTCTATCAATTGCCGCCGGTGGTGAGCAGCGCGGAGCGCGAGATTTTCTCCACCCACTACCGGACGCCTTATTTTTTCAGTGCTCATGCGCTGGAGGGCTTCGAGATGGACATTATCGAACTGGAAAAAATCTACCGCCAGAAGGATCGTGATTTCGTGCATCTCCTCAACCGTATCCGCAATAATTCGGTGGATGAGGCGGATATTGAGCGTCTCAACCGCCGCCTCACGCCGGAAGACGTGTCGGAAGACGGTGGGCTCCACATCAGCCTCACCGCCACCAACCAGCGCGCCGACATCATCAACGCAACGCACCTCAGCGCGCTGAAAGGCGCACTGCATTGTTCTACCGCCGTCATACGGGGCGATTTCGGAAAGGAGTATTATCCCACTGCCACGGAATTACAGTTTAAGATCGGCGCGCAGATCATGCTGCTCAATAACGATCAGGAGAACCGCTGGGTCAATGGCAGCATCGGCACGATCGCGGCATTGGAAAAAGACGAGGAAGGCCATCCCTATCTCGACGTTCGGCTTCAGGACGGCGGCAAGCGCGTCGCTGTCACGCCCTTTACCTGGGAAGTATACCGCTTCACGCTTCAGGACGGGGCAATCCTTTCGGAGCCGGTGGGTACTTTCACGCAATACCCGTTCCGGCTGGCCTGGGCGGTAACGATCCACAAAAGCCAAGGTAAAACCTTCGACCGCGTCGCGATCGATATCGACCGCGGCACCTTCGCAGCGGGGCAGATATACGTAGCCTTGAGCCGCTGCACGTCGTTCGAGGGTATTACGCTCAAAACCCCCATCCAGAAGCGCCATATTCGCACCGACCACCGGATTTTCAGCTTTCTTACCGGGCATCAATATCAGAAATCCGAGCGGAATCTTTCCACCGAGGACAAGATGACGCTTATCCGTCAGGCAATAAAAGAAAAAATAAAACTCAGCATGACCTATCTCAAAGCCAATGATACCAAGTCCGAGCGGATCGTTCTTCCGCTCACCGTCGGCACAGAGGAATACCAAGGAAAGAAATATCCAGGCATGAAAGCGTATTGCGCCAAAGCCCAGGAAGAACGGATGTTCCGCGTCGATAGAATATTGACAATAGAGAAGGTTGAATGAGCCGGCGTTCCATCCCGGATTCCGGTCTTTTTATTGCTATTGTCGCACGCTATGGGATGATTCTCCTTGAAAATTCCAGTAATCCTGCGTAAGAAGTCTGCCATGGCAAAAGAAGAACTGCTGGAATTCCAGGGGAAGGTGATGGAGGTGCTGCCAAACGCAAGCTTCCGCGTGGAGCTGGAAAATGGCCACGTAATCCTCGCGCATACCTCCGGACGCATGCGCAAGAACCGCATTCGCGTATTGCTTGGCGATCAAGTGACCGTGGAAATGACGCCCTATGATCTGACCAAGGGCCGGATTATTCTCCGCCATAAATAGCTCTTTACCGACACATGCAGGCCCGCTCTTCCACACGCCCAAAGCTGGTGCTGGCCTCGGCGTCCGAGATGCGGCGGCAACTGTTGCAATCCGTCGGTCTTGCTCCGGATATGATAGCCCCGGCAGGCATAGATGAAACGCCCCTCAAAAATGAGTTGCCGCGCGATTATGTGGCGCGTGTTGCGCACGCGAAGGCGTTGGCCGCGCATACACGCCATCCATCGAGCTTCGTCATCGCCGCCGATACCATCGCCGCATGCGGGCGGCGCATTCTAGGCAAGGCTGCGAATGCTTCGGAAGCGCGGCGCATCCTTACCCTGCTTTCCGGCCGCCGTCATCGCGCGCTCACCGGCCTATGCATCATTGCACCGAACGGCACGAAGCGCTGCCGCGTGATCGCGACCACCGTGCAATTTAAACGTCTCGATCAAGGAGAACTGGATGCCTATCTTGCCTCCGACGATTGGCAAGGCAAAGCCGGATGCTACGGGCTGCAATCGCGCGGCGGCGGATTCGTGGAATCTCTGAACGGTTCTTACTCCAACGTCATCGGCCTGCCCTTGGTGGAAACACGCACGATGCTTATTTCCTTAGGATATCGATAAGTATTGCCCGCATCGTTTTCACTCTGCGATCTTGCGGTATTCGGAGGGTCGGTGGCCGGTATATTCCAAGAAGATGCGGTTGAAGGAAGAAAGGCTCTGGAAACCCGCGTCGAACAAAATTTTAGTTATCGGCTGGCGTGTTTTTGCCAGCAGGTTCTTAGCCTCCTCAACGCGGTATGTATTCAGCATCGTGCGGAAGCTCTTGCCCAGTTCCATGTTGAT
Organism: uncultured Rickettsiales bacterium; assembly: GCA_964644885.1. Taxonomy (GTDB): domain Bacteria; phylum Pseudomonadota; class Alphaproteobacteria; order Rickettsiales; family JACKKO01; genus CAZXYG01. Next base: position 22,500 of record CAZXYG010000015.1, on the reverse strand, counting down.
GATGCGCGAAAGATGCTGTTCCGATAAGCGGAGTTTCTCCGCAAGTTGCGCGCGGTTGAACGCAGGATCTAGATAGAGCTTTTCATCGCGCATCAGCCGGCGGATTTTATCCGCCAGAGCGTAGTCGTGAGCCGTCAGAATGCGGCGGGTGCGAAAGAAGGTCTCAGGCGAAATGCGGAAAAGCGAGGTCAAAGCGAGGTAAATAAACACGATGCCGAGCAATGTTTTTATGAACGATGCCTTTTCAAGCGTGAGTGCATTTCCTGCCAATCCCAAATCCACACCCAGGATGCCAAGGTTAAACAGCACAATCGCAATGACCAGCCAATAGGTGTGGCGGAGATTCTTCTGGCGCCGGTTCATGTGCGGCACCTTCCGACCGAGGATAGCCATCAACAGCAGGAAGACCAGCGCTGCGCCGAAAATTTTATAGAGATAAAGAAAGTTATCGGTTGCCAAGCATATTTCCTGATTCAGGCATATTTCCTCGGTCCCGTGCGAGAAAAGAATAACGGGGCCGATGCCTACAAACGGCAATGCCAAGATCAGCCAGTAGAGCATTGGCGGCGCTGTTCGCGTCACTAATTGCGCGATCAGTAAAAAGCTGGATTCCGGTATAAGTTGCTCGCCAAATATCGCCGCAGTTTGATACGGCCTGATCCACGGTCCGTCAATAGCCAATAGAATGGGGCTTAAAAAGCTGCAAGCAAGCGCTAGTAAATATAAAATCGGCACGATAACAAGCCGTGGGCGGCGCGCGGTAACGCATAGGTAAAGCATAAAAAACAAGCATGGCCCTATAGCAGCAAGCTGCAAAGCTTCCGTCACTGTCAGCAGCGTGGTCTGCATGGTATGGGGGTCAGTGTGTTTTTATATTTTTTCTCTGCTCATATTCCTCGAATTTTTTAACTCTGTCCTTAATAAAATACAGCATATAATTAATTTCTCCTTCCGGGATATCTTGGTAATTATCCAATATATCACGGATAATGATATAGGCTTCTTCCAGTTCGCCCTTCGCCTCGTGAATAAAAGCCGGCATCTGTCGCGCCCACAACGGCATTTTGACTTCTTTCGGAATGTTGGCCAGTTTGTTGGCAAGGCGCAGCGCCAGATCCATATCGTGCAATTTGTGCCTGGCAAGATAGGCGGCTTGCGCATACCACCACCACTTGACCGCAGGATAGCGATCAGCGTGTTGTTCTAAATAGCGGACAACATAAGGCACGTCGCGCAGGGATTCCTGTGAAGCGCTGTAATAATAGCTCGCAAGAGCAGGGATGATGTTGGATTGGGCATCGAGCGCATCAAGCAATAACCACCATGCGTATAATACCGTATAATCGTAATCTTTGAGCGGCGTCGCGCGGCCATAGGTGTCGCCGGCATTCTGCAGGAGAAACGAGAGCATGCGGAAATAAAATTGCTCATCGCCAAAGGCAATCGCCTTCACTGTTCGCGCGGTCGGAGGCGGCATGACGATGGCAAGTTCCGGCTTAAAGGTTTTCGTACCTGGCCATAACGCATGCTGGCCGATGCGTAGGCCGTAGGAAAATCCTATTTGCGCCAGGAAGAAACTGATCACGATCATCAACGCGCCGTAAGGAATTTTGCGTGCAGCCATGCCGCGCATTAAAACTGCTTGCGCCTGAAATCGCATATGGCCATGGCAAGCACCAGCGGAATATAGATCGCCGATTGCGCCACGCAGAGCAACATATGCATATCGCTTTCCGTGCCGTAGATAAGCCAGGCGCTTTTGGCATAGAGGTCAAGCCGCGGCATGATATAGGAAATGAGCTGCAGCGCGTTTTCCGTATAAGCGAAAAATGCCGAAGGACTGGGGGGCGTCTCAAACAAATAGAGGAAAAAACCCATCATGCGCGAGATCGCGTAAAACGCGAAAGAGATAATTACGGAAACCACCGCGGTGCGGAGGATTAGTGAAACAAACAATGCGAAGGCGATCAGCAATAACATCTCGAGCTGAAGGCTAAACGCCCAATAGGCGATATCTGCTGTTCGTATGGGCAATACGATGCGCATGGCGGCAGCGATCGGAAGGGCAAAACAAAACGATACCACGGCAAATCCCAGCCAGTAGGCAATCACAAAGGATGTGCGCGAAATCGGTCGGGTAAGGATAACTTCCACTTCCCTGTTTTCAAACATGCGCCGGACGTGAAAGCAGACGAAAACGATCATGCCGCCGGTGATGATCGCCCGCACGGAACCCGCCATATAGGCGGCAGTCATCTGCCATTGTTCGGCAACGGCCGTGCCGCCCAAAAAATGGGCAATGGCCATCGCCGCCAGGATTGCTCCAGATAATCCGACGAACAGCCAATCACGCAAGGCGGTTATAAGAATATAGCGCGCGGTAGTGAGCATGGTTCAAGTACCAGCGGTTAGAAACCGATCACAGGTTTGCAGAGGAGCGCGTCCTGCCGAACTTCCTGTAGAATTCTTTATCTTCCGGACTGACATTATGACTGCTTGGCACGATGGTTGCCTTGATAAAAATAACGGTTTCCACCACTTCATTTACCTTCTGAGATGTTTTAAAGGCTTTGCCTATCAC
>CAZXYG010000015.1:9492-19909 GCA_964644885.1 uncultured Rickettsiales bacterium | reverse complement strand
GCCTATCACAGGTATGCCCGACACACCGGGAATTCCGCGATCGGTGTTGTTGGATTTTTCCTGCATAAGCCCACCGATCACCATTACCTGTCCGCTTTTCATCTTAAGCACGGAATCCATCTCGCGCACTTCCACAATGGGCACAGTGCTCGTTATGTTGCTCACCCCGGCTTGCTGGGCAATGATCGAAACACCGGGATCGGCCACGCTTCCCGTTATGCGTGAAAGCGTTGGCCGTAGATTCATGGTAATTTCACCTTTCTCCAGGTCGATTGAAGGTTGAAGAGAAAGGATGACGCCGATCGGCACGGTTTTAATCTCGCTTTGCACCGTAAGCGTTTTATCCGTGCTGGTGCTGTCCGTCTGTTGTTCTTCCTGCTGGACCGTCAACTGAAAATAGACGAAGTTTTCCGCAAAAGTCAGCACGGCGAACTGATTGTTCATAGTATTAATACGCGGGCTTGATATGGTGCGGCCTGTGCCGAACTGCTCCACCAACTGCAACGTTGCCTCAAGCGAGGTATCGTCAATTCCAAGCACCTCGGCAGGGTCGAAGATTACGGAAAACAGGTCGGTGCTGGTGGGCGTGCCTGTATCCGTAAACGTAGCTCTGGCGGAAAGCGGCGTCACGCGGCCATTGATGAAACTCCAATCAATGCCGCTGCGGTACTGATCGTCCAGCGACACTTCAACGATCTTGGCCTCAATCAGCACTTGTGCCGATTGAGTGCGGGACACCTGATCCAGATATTTACGAATGGCATCGTGCTGCTTTTTTGTTCCGAGCACCGCAATAACGCCCGCTTGACGGTTCATCGAGAGAATGGAACTCTTATCCGCTTTCTGAATAATGGGCTTTGCTTTGTCAGCAGTCTTAGCTACGTCCGCCCCAGACACCGCTTCCGCCAGCGTGTTGCCTCCTTCATTGGCGGATGGGGCACCTTCAGCGGCTTCTTCCGCCTCCAATGGCTCTACAAACGCTCTATAATTCTGAAGAATATTGAATATTCCCTGCTCCACAATACCCCACATATCGCCAACGCCTGAAGAAGCATTCAAAGTGGACTGCGATCCCGAGGAAATATTGCTGCCGCCGTCACTGCCGCCAGTACCTCCTAAAAGAGTGGAAGTAATATTTACCGCACTGCTCGAGGTTCGCGTGACGTTCAAAAAATCAACATTGTAATTTTCGATGTAAGGCGTATCGCGCTCAACCCTGAGCACGCCATCCTTCACCGAATAGCGCAGGCCGGCAAGATCGGAGATGCGCTCAATCACTTCAGAAAAGGGGCGCTCCTTAGTACGAAAAATGACGCCGCCTTCCACGCCGGAATCAATCTCAATATCGATATCGGCGCGGCGCGCAAGCTCCATCAGCACTTCCTTAAGCGGCACATCGCCCGTTACCGAGATCGTTACCAGCTTATCGCTGCCGACAATAGGAATCTTGGGTTTTGCCATAAGCTGAGAAACATCCGGCAGCATTAGGCCTTTAGGCGGTGGCTTTATATCGGGAACAGGCGGCGCATAGAACGTGTTTTTATAATCCTGCCGGGTGAGTTTTTTATTGGGGTCGATCATATCCTGCTCTGTGATATCATACCCGCTACCCATATGTTTTTGGGGAGCTTGCCATACGTCCCTGGCGCCGTTCGCGATGCCTTGAGGGGCGGAAGGGATATCGCACGAAGCAAGCATCGCTGAAGACATCAGCAACAGCGCAGCTTTCATGCGATTCTGCAAAACGATATGCTCAAGCGCAATGACAGCCATGATAATCAGGCACGTTGCAAGCAGGCAAAGAATCATGGTTTGCAAAGAGTAGCCTGCGTACAAAAACGCCGCAATAAAGGCCGATCCTGTCATAAGCTCAATGAAAGGATAACGCATGCTTATGGGCTTTGTGCAATGCCGGCATTTTCCGCCCTGAAAAAGCCAGGAAAGCAAAGGGATAAGATCTTGAGCAGTCAGCGTGCGGCTACAGAATGGACAACGCGAGCGCCCCACCACCATGCGCTCCCGGCGCGGGAGGCGGTAACTCGCCAACGCGGCAAAGCTGCCAAACACCAGCCCTATCAGGAACATGGCGGCGATCGCCAACATGTCTTCCAGACCGTATCTCACTGAATTTACAAACTATACCACATTTTGTATGGTCAATCTATCGTATCCCATAGATGTTGTATAGTTTTTTAACCATGCCGAACGTATTTTTATACGGAATAACTGCGGCGTGTCCCCCCTGCCACAAAAGCATCACAGCGCTCAGTCGGCAGGCGCGAATACAATCTTTCCAATGGCGCCGCTACGCTCATAAGCAGCACTATGAAAAGCGCCGCCGAGGCTATTCCCATTGCCGAAATGCAGCGTATATTTGAGCCGTCATGCGCACTCCATTGTGTGCGCTTGGAATCGCGCCAAATCAGCAGCAATATGTCCGGAAGCCGGATATTTTTCCCTTCCGCCAATGGGTTGCATATGGCAGGATAAAAAGTTTGGACAAAGGAATAAGGGCCGTATAAAAAGACTCGGTGCATTTGAATTAAATGCAATATATTAACCACTTTTTAACTATTTTCTGCTAGAATAGCATGGAGTGACTGTGTGATTGCGAGAGGGGTAAAGAGAGTGCTTGCCCAGTGGAAGAAGTTGATTAAGCTTAGCGTAATGGTCGCGCTGGCGCTTAGCCCGGGGATGGCCGTGAAGAAGCCGAAAGCCGGCCTTCAGGCCGGCAAAGCCGGTGCAGCGAGCAAGAAATCGTCCTACCGCGCCGGCGTCAATCGTGGTTCCTATCAGGACTTTCTCGAAGCGCTGGGAAATAGGGAATCCGGCGGCGATTACAGCCGGGTGAATCGGCACGGCTACCTTGGCAAGTACCAGATGGGAGAAAAGGCTCTGATAGAGGCCGGTTTTTATGTTGATGACGGCAGCCATGCCAATGATTGGGACGGCAAATGGACGACAGCCGCTGCCGGGGACGTTGAAGTTTACAGCCAAACCGCTTTTCTGAATGATCCCGAAGCGCAGGAGCTTGCGGTACGGCGTTTAGCCGCACGCAATTGGGATATGATTCGCGCTATGCATTTGCACCTGTATAATGGGCGCAATGTAGGAGGCGTGACGCTGACCGTATCGGGAATGCTGGCGGGCGCTCATCTGGTAGGTATCGGAGGCCTTAGGAAATTCATTCTGGATGGCGAGGATGTGGCGGATGGCAATGGCATGCGCGTTACCGACTACATCGCGGCGCTTGGCGGTTATGAAACCCCATTCGATGCGCCAATACTCCTGGCCCAGGCGGAACTATAATAGAACCTACGCCTTCTTTTTCTTAGTCTGCGGGCAGCAACGCTATCCTTTGCCCACGCCGCTCAACGCTTCCTCTAGCTCCAAAAAGGATGGCTGAAGGTGGGTGGGTACGTTTCCACGCCCGATTTCTACGGAAATTTGCGGCGCGTGACCGTAAAGGTGTGCCACGATCGCATCACGCAAGATATAGTAAAACTGCGCCTCTTCCTCGTAAGTCTGAAGAAGGCGGGCAGCCATCGGTCCCACGATGCCGTAGGCAAGAAACACGCCGAGAAATGTTCCGACCAGCGCGCCGCCGATCATGGAGCCAAGGATTTCCGGCGGTTCGGTGATGCTCGCCATGGTCTTGATAACGCCCAATACCGCAGCCACGATGCCGAGCGCTGGCAGCGCGTCAGCGGTGGTCTGCAGTGACTGAGCGGGCTTGGTGGATTCATGATGGTGCTTTTCCAATAGTTTTTCCATGCTATCCTCGACCTGGTGCGGATCATCACGGTTCATGGTCATCAGGCGCAGCGTGTCGCATAGGAATTCGAGAGCGAAATGATCGGCGAGGATTTTAGGATATTTAGTGAAAATAGCGCTTTCTTCGGGTTTTTCTATATGCGCTTCCAAGCCAAGAAGGCCTTTTGTGCGGATGAACTTCGCCAGTTCGAACCATAGCGTCAGCACGTCCTGGAAATCCTGCTTGCTCCATTTGGAGCCCTTGAAAATTTTACTGAAATCCTTGAGCGTTTTTTTAATGACGTAACTGTTGTTTCCGGATATGAACGCTCCCACGGCGGCGCCGCCGATGGTCATCAACTCGAACGGCAGCGCGTGCAGGATAATCCCGAACTTGCCGCCGGCCAGAATAAATCCGCCGAACACCGTGCCCAGCACCACAAGAATGCCGATGATAACCGCCATGCCCTATATAGAGTATATTTAAGCAGGAGTGGCAACTATATTTTGCGTTTTATCCCAACAACCGCACTAACTTAATCACCGGCGAAACAATACGGATATTGCCGTCGTCAGCACGGAAGTTGGTATAGCCCGTCTCGGTGGCATGAGGCAGCAGCATGGGCGGCTCGTAACGGCGCAAGATGGTGCGAGCATCGTTGTCGGTGTAGTGCTGCACCACGACTATATCGTTGATGCGGCACGGCGCGTCCAGTTCAGAAATCACGATATCGCCCGCAAGAATGCCGGAGAGATTAAGGCTGTTATCCCTGACCTCCAACGCATATAACTTTTCCGAAAAGGGAGTTTCTCCGCGCAGGTAGAACGTATCCTCCACCTTGACGATGCTGGGATGCGCCCGCGTATGCTCCGGTTCAGCGTGGAACGGGATGAGTGTTTCCTCCAACCCCTCCGGCGGCTCTTTTTCGATGAGCGCGGCAGGACGGCAAGAAAGCGCCGTCGCAATACGCTCCATCCATTCCTGCGATAGGCGCCTCTGGCCGCGTTCCAATCGCGTCACTTGCTGGTAGGAGCAACCAAGACGCTCCGCGAGTTGCTGAACGGTGAACCCTCTCTGCGCGCGAATTTCTCGTATTCGGTTTTCCATGGCCAGATTATTCACCCCACCGTTGAAAAGTAAATAGCCATTTTGGTAAAATTATTTATTGACACTATACACCATATTGGCTAATAACATAAGCATGACTTCACCGGATCCCGACGCCATTAATTGTTTTATCGGCCAGCGCATCCGCCAATGCCGGAGGGCGCTTGGCGTGACGCTGCAGGCGCTCGCGCGGAAGCTTGGGGTCAGCTACCAACAGTTGCAGAAGTACGAAACGGGACGCAACCGCATCAGCGCCGCCATGCTAGTGCAAGGCGCCAAGACGCTGGATGTGCCTATCGAATGCCTGATCGATACGAACCTGCTGGTAGCGCGGGACGAACGCAGCTTTGCCCTGCTGGAGCGCTTCAACGCCATTCCCTGTGAGCTGCTGCGCCAGCATTTGTTCCATAGCGTAGAGGTGTACGCAAAAGTGCAGGGAGTAGCGTAAGCGCTTCGCGTGTCGAGATATAAACACCGTTAAAAAGAGCGTTGTTGCTTATCCAGTCTGGCAAAAACACCTGGTTTTCTTTGTACAAATCTTAATATTTTATTAACCATAAAATGTTATACTGCACAGAATCATGCACAGAAAATGCTAGTTATGCCGCGGAAAAATCTGAGAAAGATAGTTGAAAATGCCGTCGATACGCTTCTCGCGAGGGGTAGCTTAACCAGGTCGGAGATAGCCGAGTTAGCGGAGCGTTCGCGCCAACAAGATTTAGGAGAGCAGATAGCTGCAGTATCCAAGGCGATGGCACTGAATCCTTTTGCAGTTGCCTTGGGTAAAGATGCAGCGCTGGGAGTAATAATAAATGAGGTAAAAAAAGCCACGAGCGGAACGCATAACGATCAAGAATTGAGCGAGGCCATTACAAAAATTACGCAAGAAAGATCCATGGAAATACGAAAGGAATTTAAAACCTATGCAAAGCTCAACAACCGCCTGACGATACAAAACATTCTCGATAGCAAGGACTACCCGCAGGGTTATAAATTGTTTGCGGAGTCGTATAATAAAGAAAAAGGCCTCATTCATAAAATTATGCACGTCGCAATTGTGGACTCCAACGAAATAGACCTGGCAAAAAAAGCTTTCGACATCCCTCTAAGCGACTTTTATCAAAAATCCAAAGATAAGAACTATCCCAGCAAAGGAGAGGAAAGATTAAAGGAATGGGCCAAGGAGGCGGAAAAATCCTTAAGTGAAAGAGAAGAGCGGATACAGTCAATAAAGAGAGCCATAAGGGATCTGATAGCTGAGAAAGGTGCAAATGCTGATAATCTGCAACCCGATCAAGTACCGGATATAATAACCAGGGCAGCATTAAAGGTTTCTCCTGCAGCAAAAGAAAGGGGGTGGGGCGCTGCGTATAGCGCAGGAGTTAAGGCGTTTTTTACGGAGCATCAAGCCGAAAGCATGAAGATTCCGGCGTTAATCACGCGGTACCATTTAAAAGACAAGACGCTTGCCGAAATATTACCCGCGGGAGGAGCGCCAGGCCTGTATCCTGATTTAGAGAAAGCTCTCCTTGCATGCTACGGAGCCGAATTAATATTTATACGTTTTGAGAAGAACAAGCTCTCATCTCCAATAAAACATGATGTTAACAATATTCCTCTTTCCGATTTTTTGATTAATCATGACGGGCAAGAAATAAAGAGCAAGGGTGCCCAGCAGATATCGGAAGCCGTAGAAAAGGTAAAAGCGATACACGCTGGCAGCAGCACCATAGACCCCGATGCTCCAAGGCTTAACTTTGACGCACCGAGGGAACAGCTTGGACAATTCAAATCACCTCAATTCATTGTAGAGAGTCCGCCAAAACTCACTATTGGTCGTGTGACGTAGCATTCACCTTACTCCCGCCAGCACTCCTTCCTTAATCGTCATCACCGTATCAACTCTGCGGGTGAGATCCGGATTGTGAGTAACGAGCAGAAAAGAAAGGTTGAGTGTTCGTACCTGATGCAGCAGCAAAGAAAAGACTTCTTCCGCCGTATATGGATCAAGATTGCCGGTGGGTTCATCAGCCAGCAGCAGCGACGGATTGTTGGCCACCGCGCGCGCGATGGCCACGCGCTGCTGCTCGCCGCCGGAAAGCTCAGAAGGCCTGTGTTTTAAGCGCTCTCCCAATCCAAGCTTCTGCAATAATTCCGAGGCTTTTGCTCGCGCCTGCTTTTTCTTTTTTCCGGCGATGAGCTGCGGCAGCATCACGTTCTCCAGCGCTGAAAATTCCGGCAGCAAATGATGAAACTGATAGACGAAGCCCAGCGCATCCCGGCGCAAGCGGGTGCGTTTCCGGTCTGGAAGTTTTCCGGTGTCCTGTCCAGCAATGGCAACCATCCCTCCATCTGGCCTTTCCAGCAATCCTGCGATCTGAAGGAGGGTGGATTTCCCGCAGCCGCTCGGCCCCACCAACGCCAGCACTTCGCCTTGATGCAGAGTAAGCGTAGCGTCTTTCAGCACCTCCAGCCGCGTCTTGCCTTGCTGGAAAGATTTTTTGATGTTCCGTAATTCCAGTATGGATTTACTCATAGCGCAAACCTTCCGCCGGGTCGATGCCTGCGGCACGCCAGGAGGGGTAAAGCGTCGCAGCGAAAGAAAGTCCCACCGCCATCGCCACTACGCCCAGCACATCCGCCATTTCCACCCGCGCCGGAAGCTGCGAGAGAAAATAGACCTCCTCGGCGAACAGATGCGCGCCGGTGAGGCTCTCCAGCCATTGCCGGATTTCCTCGATATTGAGCGCGAAGCTCAAGCCTAAAGCTACCCCCAGCGCCGTGCCCACCAGGCCGATCACCGCGCCGCAGGTGACAAACACACGCAAGATGCCGCCACGCGAAGCGCCCATGGTGCGCAGAATGGCGATCTCGCGGCCCTTATCGTTGACCAGCATGATGAGGCCGGCAATGATATTGAACGCCGCCACCAAAATAATCAGCGCAAGAATAAGGAACATGACGTTGCGCTCGACTTTGAGTGAATTGATGAATTGCGCGTTGGCTTGCTTCCAATCAACCACGCTGTAAGGCTGGTTGATAGCTGCGGCGATGCGGTCGGCCACTTCTTGGGAATGCTCCGGGTTTTCCACCATCACCTCAATTACGTTCGCCTGATTCTCGTTAAGCTGGAAATAGCGTTGCGCCGCCGCCATTGGCATGAACAAGGTGGTGCTGTCATATTCGAACATGCCGACCTCGAACATGCCGGCAACTTTATACTCTTTCATGCGCGGTATGGCGCCCAGGAACGTGGTGGTGGTCTTGGGCGAGATCAGCCGCACGAAATCACCGGGCGCCACACGCAGATCACGTGCCAACCGCCCACCCAGCAATACGCTGTTGTCATGGAAATCGGCGAGCGAACCGGCAAGGATATGATCGCGGATCAGCGGCTTATTTTCCAGGTCTTCCCGCCGCAGGCCGCGCACCACGATGCCGGCGTGCTTATCGCCCGCCACGCCCAGCACTTGCCCCTGCACAAGCGCCGAAGCTCCCGTCACGCCGTCGATGTCGCGGATGGATTCGACGAGATCCTTATAATCATCCATCGGCTCGTAATAAGCCATGACGGAGATATGCGCGTTGATGCCGAGAATGCGCTCCATGAGTTCCTGCCGGAAGCCGTTCATCACTGCCATCACCACGATCAGCGTGGCAACGCCAAGCGCGATGCCGATGAAGGAGAACGCCGCAATCACCGAGATAAACCCCTCCCGCCTGCGCGCCCGCAGGTAACGGAAGGAAAGCATGCGTTCAAAGGAAGTGAGCATATCAGTGATTAGAATTTAGAGTGTAGCGCCACACAGACAACACTCATACCAGTTTGTAATCTATGTGACCACTTTTTCAACCACTAACGGCATGATTCCAGCGGACGCTGGAATAGAGATTGTTTCACTGCTATTCTTTTTTCTCCACCTCGTCCATGGCGATCGTGGTCGGCTGAACCGGAGCGCCGGGGCGTACGCGCTGAAGTCCGTTGACCACAATAACTTCGCCCGGCTTCAAGCCTTCCCGGACGATGCGCAATCCTCCGGCGCGACTGCCTAACTTCACTTCGCGATACTCCGCCTTGCTCTCACCATTCACCACGTAGACAAATTTCTTGTTCTGGTCGGTGCCGGTGGCTCGCTCACTCACCAGCACAGTTTTCTTCGCGCCCGCCCCGCCAACGCGCACGCGCGCGAAGAAACCGGGCACGAGCTTTCCTTCCGGATTATCAAGCACCGCGCGCACGCGTACCGTGCCTGCGCGAGTATTGATCTGGTTGTCGAACGCCTGCACACGACCCCGGTGCGGTGTATTTGCTTCACCGATCAGCCCGATATGGACAGGCACATTCTTGAGTTTCGACGGGTCGCCGCCCGCCATCTCCAGATATTTCAGGAAGGTGAATTCATCGATATCAAAATCGGCATAAATAGGGTTCATCGACACGATCGTGGTGAGGACCGGGGTATTCGGCGTGGTGCTCACCAGGTTGCCTACTGTGATTTCAGCACGGCTGATACGGCCTTCGACCGGCGCCTTCACTGCCGTATAATCAAAATCAAGCTTGGTCTGATTGAAAGCCGCCATCGCCGCCTGCGCTTCGGCCTGAGCTACCTCGGCGTTCAGCCTGCGCGTGTCGTACGCACTTTGTGAAATAGTTTTGTTTTTGACCAAATTTTTTGCGCGTTCCAGCTCGGTCTGCGCCAAGGCTGATCTAGCCTTCGCCGCAGCAAGCACTGCCTCGGCACGCTCCAACGACGCGGCGTAGGGCCTGGGATCAATGGTGAATAACGGGTCACCTTTTCGTATCCATTGACCATCTGCGAAATGCACCTGCTCGATCACGCCGGAGACACGCGGGCGGATTTCCACGCTCTCTACCGCCGAGAGCCTCCCCGAAAATTCATCCCACTCGATGATTTCCCGTTCCACCGCTGCAGCCACGGTCACAGGCGCGGCGCCCATGCCCATCCCATCCTGCGGATGCGGGCCAAACAGCCGGAACCCCAACCATAGCAGGACACCGATGAGCAGCACTGCGATAGCTGCAAAAATTATTTTTTTATATTGCATCGTTTACGCCTCCGCCGGGAGGCGGAGTATACACGCTATTTCAGAACAGGAAAGAAGGAAGCAAGTGAAGTGTGTGGGAGAGGTGTGTGTGAGAGAGCCTCACTTGCTTCCAAACTGTTGTCCCGCCGCTAGAACGGCGAGAGAATATCAACGACCTGCGAGCCGATGCGCGGCTGCTGCGCGTCCATGATGTGACCCCGCCCGCCGTAGGTTACGCGCGCCTCTGCGATCTGATTCAGGGCCACGAGATTCTTCGAGCTGATATCCTCCGGCCGCACAATGCCCTGCACGGAAATTTCGCGCACCTCGAAATTCACCAGTATCTCCTGGCTGCCGTGGATCAGGAAATTGCCGTTAGGCAGCACTTTCGTCACCATGGCGGCGATCTCGGTTTCGATCACTTCCTCGCGCTCGACAATGCCTTCGCCGCTATTGTTGGCGTCACCGCTCAGGTTCAGTAGGGCGGAGGGCACGGCATTACCCGGCAAC
>CAZXYG010000015.1:0-9482 GCA_964644885.1 uncultured Rickettsiales bacterium | reverse complement strand
GGAGTTTATTTTCCATGCCGAACAGAGCGGGTGAATTCATTTTATCCGAGGTTTTGCGCTTGCGCTCGGTCTTGTTGTCAAGCTCGGCTTTGTCCTTGATGGCAATTTTGACCGTCAGGATATCGCCCACCTTGCGCGCCCGCTGATCACGAAAGAACGTCTTGGAACCCTTCTGCCACAACGAATTGGCGGTGCGGGTCACCGGCCCATCCTCCGCCACGCCCCCGCTCATGGACGCCGGGCTATATTTCACCGCAGTCTCCGGCGCCACATCAACCTGCTTGAGCTCCGGCTGCAGCCCCACCTTTTCCAGACGGTTGAGCGTGCTGGTGCAGGCGGAAAGAGCGGTGCAAAGAGCCAGAGCCGCCATGATGCCGGATATACGGTTGCTTTTCACTTATTTTATACCTTCCTCTTGCGCCAGTCCCGATATTTCCTGGACTTGCGTAAAATTCACTAGCGCTTCGCCCGGCCCTTCGACACGAGCCGCCACCACCTTACCGCTTGATACATTACGCACCCGGATCACGTTGCCTATCGCGCCTTGCTCCAGCGCTTCACCAAGATCCTGCAATTCCATATACGATTTACGGTAGGTAAGTTTCACTGCCGCGCCCTTTTCCACCACCGCCGGCTTAGCAACGTCTTCCGCACGGATCGGACGGCCCGGATAAATCGTCCGCACCGCGGAAAATCCTACTACGCCGTCTTCCTCGCCGATGACTCCCCGCTTGATTCTGCGCGCCGGCACACCCATCCGCACGACATCCTCGCGGCTAATAACGCCCCCCTTGCCTACAGTACGCCGCAGTGTGGGAATCTGCTCCATCTGTTCAAAGCGTCCCTGCGCAACAATCTCGCTATCCGATTGCGCGGCACGCAATACCGCGCTGAAACGACCCGCAGCATCATAATCAAGCGCCGCAAGTGATACTTCAGCCGAAGTAAATTCCAGGCGCTGCAACTGTGCCAATGTATAGAGTTTGCCAGATGCTCCGATGCGATAACGCACCGCTTGCACATCAAGATACTTTCCCAACTCCTTTTCTCCCAGCGCGGCGACAATCCGCCGCTCCGCTTGATCAAGCGGAAAGAAAACCCCATCGTCAGCGCGAGTCACCTTCGCGCCACTCAAGACCATGGACGCAAGGCCAAAGAAAATCACGAGTATTTTAATATGGTTCATTTTGGAATGTAACCGCTATCGTATCTGGTTGACCTGCTGCAGCATTTCGTCCGCCGTTGAGATCACCTTGGAGTTGAGTTCGTAGGCGCGCTGCGCCGTGATCAAAGACGTAATTTCTTTTACCGGATCCACATTCGAGCTTTCAAGAAAGCCCTGCTCCACCGCGCCAAATCCATCATCGCCGGGAAAGCCGGAAAGCGGCGCACCCGAAGCTTCTGTTTCCTTGAACAGATTGTCTCCTTTCGCATCCAGACCCGGCGGGTTGACGAAATTCACCAACTCAACCCGGCCCACATTGGTAGGCGTAACGCTGGTATCCACAGTCACAAGCACTTCACCCGTGGGGTTGATCGTCACTTTCACCGCATCCTGCGGGACAGTAATGCCAGGCGAAACCGTATAGCCGTCCAGCGTCACGATCTCACCATCCGCGTTAACCTGGAATGCCCCGGCGCGGGTGAAAGCCTGCGTGCCATCCGGAAGATTGATTTGGAAATAGCCACGGCCACTGATAGCAAGATCAAGATCATTGCTTGTCTGCTTCAACGTCCCTTGCTGCACAACGCGATAAATTGCAGCGGGTTTTACGCCCAACCCCACCTGGATGCCGGTGGGAATCACCGTGCCGGCATCGGATGATGTCGTCCCCACCTTGGTTTCATCCTGATACAACAGATCTTGAAATTCCGCGCGCTGCTGCTTATAGCCCGTTGTGCTCAGATTAGAGATATTGTTGGAGATGACGTCGATATTAAGCTGCTGGGCCAACATGCCCGTCGCCGCGATACTCATTGCCCTTACTGTCATACCGTCCCTTTCTTTCTAGAGCCTATTGCTGCTGCCTTGTGATGGCGCTAATGGTACGCGATTCCAAATCACGCAAATCATTCAAGATACGGCTGACATTGCCGGCATCGCGCGATGTCTTGATCAATTCCGTCATCATGGTGACAGCCTGCACATTCGATCCTTCCAGCATGCCCTGCGCCACACGATATTCTTCCGGCAACGCAGGCAAAGGCTCATCGTCAGCGATATATAGATTATTGGAAAGCTTCTTTAGCGCGCGCTCGTTATCAAACACGAAGACACCCACCACACCGCGCTCTTCATTTTGCTTTCCAACAGTAATCGTGCCGTCTTCCCGCACAACAAATTGGTCGTCTTGTTCTTCAAACACTATGGATTGGCCCGCGCTATCGAGCACCGCGTATCCCTCTGTCGTTGATAACTCGTTCGCGCCGTTGACAATAAAATTGCCCGCGCGCGTAAAACGCTTGCCCAATGGAGTATCCACGGCAAAATAGCCCGCACCGTCGACTGCCATATCAAGCGGCCGCCCCGTGTAACGCATCGGCCCTTGCCGAACGTCACGCGCCATTCCGCGATCATAAGCAAAGGCAATCTTACCGCCTACATCTCTTGTCAGATATTGATTGAACAATATGCTCTCGGCCTTATAGGCGGGGGTATCCACATTGGCGACATTGTTCGCAATCACATCCATCTGCCGGAACAGCCCGGCCTGACGGGAAAGCGCAATATATACGGCATTATCCATAACACAACCACACACACCACACGATTTGTTAACCTTGAACCTAGCAAGAGCCGTGCCAACTTTTTTAAAAAATATTTTTAAAAAATATTTCATGATGTTGCATCTAATAGTTAAAGCCAGAACCTGCTGCATCCCTTCACGAAAAGGGAAAAATTTGCCGGTGCAGATTTCCCACAACAGAAAAAATTTGCCGCGGAGGCACCCTATCTTCAAAAGATTTGGTAGATATTTTTCTTGCACGCACTATATCTTGTAATTGTGTGAGAGGGGTTCTCCCTCCCGTTTGCATTCTATCTATCAACGGGGCTTTGCCATGGCTGACAAGAACGATAAAAAAACCGAAGACGCGCCGGAACAAGCAGAGGTCAAGGAAGGCGAACCAACTCCTGAGAACGCCGAGGGCGCGGAAGCAGGCGGCGGAGCAAAACGCTCCAAAAAGACGCTGATACTTCTGGCCGCATGCATCGTGCTGCTGCTGGGCGGCGGAGCAGGAGCGTATTTCGCTGGCATCATTCCAGGGATGGGGGGTAGTCATGCGGCCAATGAAGAAATGCTGATGCCAAAAATCCTCTATTATGACCTCGAAGAATTCTTAGTTAATCTGAACGACCCAGGTAAAAAAGTAAGCTTTCTAAAAATGAGCGTCACGCTCGAACTGCCGAACGATCGCGCCAAGGCATTGGTGGAAGCACAACTGCCGCATATCCGGGATAGTTTTCAGGTGTATTTGCGCGAACTGCGAAGCACCGATCTTCAGGGATCGGCAGGCCTTGTCCGCCTGCGCGAGGAGCTGCTGCTCCGCATTAATAAAATCCTGGAAACGGAGCGCGTCAAAGACATCCTTTTCAAGGAAATTATAGTTCAGTAGCATGGCTGACGCGCAGATCATGAATCCGCCCGCCAATTCAGGCCAGGGTGGAGATGCGGGTAAAGCTGGCGCAGGCGAAAACCATACGCTTAGTCAGAGCGAGATCGACAGCCTACTCGGTTTTCAGGGGAATACGGAGCCCGCCGTCGGCATCCGTGCGCTGCTGGATAAATCCATAAAGTCTTATGAGCGCCTTCCTATCCTTGAAGTGATATTCGCACGCTTTGCCCAATCGCTCTCAAGCACCTTGGCTGAGTTTACCGCAACAAATGTTGATGTCAGCATTGATTCCATCACGTCGCTGCGCTTCGAGGATTATTTACAATCCGTTCCCCTTCCCACTCTCATCATGATTTTTCAAGCAATAGAGTGGGAAAACTACGGTTTCGTCACCCTCGATAGCCCGCTTTGCTATGCCATGGTGGAAGTGCTTCTGGGCGGCAGACGTTCACAGCAGCCGCAAAAAATAGAAGATAGGCCGTTTACCGCCATCGAACAAGAGGTGCTCAAAAACCTGGGCAACATCTTGCTTGAAAAGCTCAGCGCCGCCTTTTCGGACCTGACGCCCAGCACCTTCCGGCTGGAGCGCACAGAGACAATTCCGCGCTCCGCCGCCATTACGCGCCCATCCAATGCGGTTGTTGTGCTCGCGCTGCGCATGGATATGCAGGGCCGTGGCGGACGGGTGGAAATCCTCATTCCTTACGCTACGCTGGAACCCATAAAAGACCTGTTACTGCAGATGTTCAGCGGGGAATCTTTTGGCGCCGACCCCACCTGGGAAAACCATTTTGCCAACGAACTTTTCAATACCGACGTAAAACTTGAAGTGATGCTGCGGCCAAGAAAAATAACATTAAAAGAACTGGCTTCCATGAAAGTCGGCGCAACCATCATCATGAATGAAACGGCCTCTGATGAATTGACGGTGAAATGCAAAGGCATACCTATGCTCTTGGGGCGATTGGGCAAGAAGGGAAATAATGTGGCGCTGCGCGTATCGGAAGTATTCAACAAAAACATGAACGAATTACTATGAAACGGTTTTTTTATTATATAATGCCCCACACAAGAAGAAGGGGCTTTATGGAAGGGGCGGCTTTTCTTCATTCTTTTTAACAAAACATTCAATAGGATAAGTTTATGATAGCGCAGCTTTTACTCGATCTGGTTATGATAGGACTGCTTTCCGCTACGGTTGGCTATTGCATTGCGCTCAGCCGGAAAATAAATCAGCTCCGCGCCAACAAGAAAGAGCTTGGTGATTTTATCGGTGAATTCCATACCGCCATTACTCAGGCTGAAGAAAACATCGGACAACTAAAAATGCTCGGCGCTCAGACGGATGCCAAGCTGCGTCACCATATCGAGAAAGCCCGGCTGTTATCGAACGATCTCTCTTTCCTTACCGACCGCGGCGAAGGCGTAGCAAGCGCTCTGGAAAATCATATTCGTTCTTCGCGCACTCTTCGGCGTGATGCAATAAGTCCCACAGCCAAGCAACCAGAAGAAATGTCCCTGGCCAAAAAACTGGCGCTAGAGGAAGTACTGAAGCAGATCGCCGAACGGAAGGTTGAAGCGCATAATCCTTCGCTTACCGCGCGGAGGCGCGCATCTTCTCCGAGCAATACAGAGAAGCCCGGCAAAAAACCCGCCGCGCAATCCTTCCGGGACGGCTCGGTGTTTAACGCACAGCGGTTGACAAACCTTATGAAAATAACAACGCCATAATGTTCTAGCGCACAGAAACACCCTATGTCGTTCCGTCTTTTTCCCATTGTTATCATCGCCTGTATCACGTTCATAGCGCTCAAGGCTGCGGATATCAGCGACCGCAGGCAGACGCTTGCTCAAGCCATTTTCGGCATGCCGTTAAGGGCGGAGGAAACCGGCGACGATACGCCGGAAAACAAAGAAAAAGATGCCGCCGCCGAAACAAAAGAAAAAAAGGACGAGGACGAGCAAAAATCGGAAGAAAGCGTCCAAAAAGACCAAGCGGATAAAGAGCAGGAAAAAACCGATGAAAGTAAGGCCGAAGTAAAACAAGAACCGCAATCCTCCGTGCCAGAACCAACGCAAGAAGCGGCTTTCAGCCCCTCCGAGCTTGATATTTTACAGCGCCTTTCGCAGCGCCGCGAGGAACTGGATCGCAGGCAGCATGACATCGAAATCAAGGAAAGCGTGCTGCATCTAACGCAAAAGAAGATTGACGCATCAATCGCCAACCTCCGCGTCCTAAAAACGGACGTTGAAAAAATGCTCACGCAGTACAATGAAAAAGAAGACGCAAAGATTAAAAGCCTGGTCAAGATTTATGAAAATATGAAGCCTAAGGATGCGGCGGAAATTCTGGAAGACCTGGAGATGGAAACCTTGTTGCAGGTCATCAGCAAAATGTCCGAACGGAAAGTGGCTCCCATTCTTGCGCAAATGTCGCCGGACCGGGCAAAAGAATTGACCTTGAAGTTTGCCAACCGCCAAAAGCTCAATGCGCCATCCGCCGAAAAAACGGCAGCCAGATAGCGCTCGCCGCCTATGTTAGGAGCTATGCCATATATGCTGCGCATTGCGTGTATTATGCTTGCAATTTTCGGCAGCATATGGATCGCGGAAGAAGCGTCACAGGCTCAAGAAAAACCCGCCTCCATATCCCTGGAAGTGACACAACAACAAAACTATGTGCGTATCATTTTCCGCATGCAAGGCGTAGATGATTTCATCGTGGAACAAAATGGCCACACTCTTCGCATCACCCTGGATCGTCCCTTTATGGACACTCTCGATGCGCTTCCCGTTTCAGCAACACCTTACATTATATCCGCTGCAGTCGGCGAGAACCGCAATACTATTTTACTTACGCTAGGAGTGGACGCGCTGAAATTACGTAAATTTATCGGTGAAGGCTTCTTTGGGATCGACCTTGTGGGAATCACGGAAGCGTCTTCCGCGGCACAGCCTGGGCCACCTTTCCTTCACTCTCCATCATCAACGCCCGTGACTCCGAAGGAAGCGGCTATAGGCCCTCTCCAGCCGCTTGCAGCGACTGCACCGTCAACAACAGTAAAAAAATCCTCTACTGCCATGCTTATTCCGCTTTCATCCGCCGTAGCCGCAGGTGATGAAAAGGAACGCTCCCCAGCACAAGCCCGTCATAAAACAACAACAGCGGCAATCGGACCCTTCCCGCACGCACCGACATTACCCGGCCCATCAAGCAAGAAGGCGGCACTAATAAAAGCGGCACTGCCTGTGCTGCCATCAGCGTCTTCCCCGGCACTGAGCATGGAACGCATCCGCCTCAAGGATGGCATTAATCTCGTCTTCCCATGGCGGGAGGACGTAGCGGCGGCAGTTTTCACGCGCGGTGACTCTATCTGGATTGCATTTGACCGCGCCCGAACCATACAGTTTCAGTCATTGGAAGGCATGAAGTACATTGCCGAAATGGAGCAGATCGCGCACCAGGATTTTTCCATCCTGCGCTTAAAGGTAGACAAAGACACGACTCTTATTCAACCTTCCGAGAAAGATCCGCGTCATCTCTTAAGGCTGCACGCCTACCGAGATGGCTTTACGTGGATGGTGACGATCCGTGAAGCCACAAAATCTGCATCCGAAGATGAAACATCTTCCTCCTATGCGCCTGCACCGCCGCTCAAATATCCGGTGGCCATGGCAGCGCAATCAGCAAAGGAGAATCGGGCCACCATCGCCGAACTGCTGACGGAAAAGGTTTCCCGCGTTCTTGAAATAAAAGATCCGACACTTGGTGACACACTGATCATCGTTCCACTTCTCAAGGAAGGCGCGGGCGTGCAATCTATCAGGCATTTCGTTGCATTCAAGTTGCCGCAAACCATTCAAGGCGTCGTCATTAATCAATTATCCGACCGGCTGCGGTATGAATTGATGGAAACGGGCGTCCGCATTGTATCTTCCGTAGGGCTTTCCACGCCGACATCCGCCGCTGAAATACCACAAGAAAATCCTTCCAATGCACGCACTGCGCCCATAGACGCACCATCGGAAATTCCCAAAGATGTTGAAGCCAGCACTATTTTCCCTTTTCCAAGCGCCATCGGCGAACAATTTCCCACAGGCATGTATTTCACAGAGAAACTGGTTGCATTGCGAGGCATTGATCGCTTCTCCTGACAAGAAATCGCACGCGCGGTTTAAAATTGCTCTTTTTCTCTTCGAAAACCAGCTTTTTCACGACGCTTACGCCGAACTTCGCTACCTGAAAGACCAGGATCCTGCATTTGAACACAGCGCGCAAGTAGACGCCCTGCTGGGCGCCATGCTGTTCTTTATTCGGGATTACCCGACGGCGGAAATGCATTTCAGAACGCTGGCAGCGCAGACCCTGCAACCGCTCGCCCGTCAAGAACTGACACTCTGGCAATGGGCCAGTCAGCAGAAAACAAATCAGAGGCAGAAAACATTTGACGATCCCATATCCATCAACTTTGTCGATGCGCATGATCGGTTCATGCAGAAATACCCGCTCTCGTTGCTGTATGATTTCGGACTCATGGCCGTCGAGGAGAAGCTGGAGGAAAACGATCCACGCGCCGCCCGTTCTATCTTCGCCATTACTACATTCCAGGAGCCTCCCCAGGGTTTCTCCAATTATGTGAATTATGTGCGCGGCAGGCTGGAAGAAAAAGAGGGAAATGTCGAAGAGGCTGAAGCACTCTGGTCAAAAATATCCGAAGACGCAGAAGACCGTAAATATCGCGCTCTTTCAACATTTGAGCTTACCAAGCTTCACCTGAAGCAGGGTAAGATTTCCGTGGATGAAGCAAACAACATGTTCGAAAAACTGGATGTGGTATGGCGCGGCGAGCAATTTGAAGTAGAGCTGCTGAAACTTACCGGCCAGCTTTTAATTAAGGAGAAAAAATATCTTCGCGGCCTCCGGGCGTGGCGCGCATTGGTTGCGGGCTTTCCGGACACTCGCGAAGCGCTTCTCATCACGGGCCGCATGAAACGCACCTTTATTAGGCTTTTTGATCGCGGAGAGGCCTATGAATTACTCCCTCTGACCGCGCTTGCGCTTTATTTTGAGTTCCGTGACCTGACGCCGATCGGACCCATCGGCGACCGTATCATTCAACAGCTTGCTGATCATTTTATTAAGGCTGATTTGCTTGATAATGCGGCGCTGTTGCTTGCGCATCAGGCGCATTTCCGCGCAACGGGCGAAGAACGCCACAAACTCGCGCTCCGGCTGGCGGAATTGCAGCTTCAGAACATGCACCCGGAAAAAACCCTGGAAGCGTTGGATGAATTTATCGCCCCCGCAGCGTCGGAAACAATTCTGGCGGATGCACGCATCCTGCGAGCACGAGCCTTGTTTGAACTCGCGCGTTATGAAGCGATTGAAGGCATTCTCGGCAATGATACTTCCGAACGGGCTCTGGAACTGCGCATGCGCATCGCATGGACAGAGAAAAACTGGGATAAAATCATAACCATCATGGAAAAGTTATATCTTAGCTGGAAGAAAACCGCGCCCTTCACGCTGCCGCAAAAACAGGCGGATGCCGTAATACGGCTGGCCATCGCATATGCTTCAAAGGAAAACTGGGAAAGCCTTGAACGCTTGAAAGAAGATTTCAGCCAACGCATTCCTCAAAAACAAAAAGCGCAGTTGCTTGCGTTTGTATCAGAGAAACCATCATCAATTGACTTCCATGATCTAAACGGATCTCTGAAGCTTGAAAATCTAGAATCCTTCATCACGGATTATACTTATTGGCCGATGAAAGATTGGAAGGGCGTGGTCGCCATGCTCGCGCCCCGCGTGGAAAATTATAAAAATAGGAATGATCTGACAGTAGAAGAAACCGGCGAAATCGTGC
>CAZXYG010000014.1:35889-37337 GCA_964644885.1 uncultured Rickettsiales bacterium | reverse complement strand
GAGCAAGGGACGAGGCAACGGGTGCCGGCGCGGCTGGAATTATACCCTGAGACGGAAAAGGCCTGGCGACCGGTGTGGGCATGCGTTGGAGGGAGGGAATATTGGGTATGGCGGGGCGTTTCGACGGAGCAGGCGGTTTCGATAATGACGCCGGCGCGGATCCGCCGGATGAAGGCGCTGAGAAACGGCTGAAATCATTAGTCATCACGCGCCCCGCAGTGGGCGAATTACCCAGCTTGACGCGAATAACGGTAAACGGCACCTTGGCCATATCCCGGTCGTGTCCATAGCCATAGAACAGCAGGCCGCATGCATGCAAAATGCACGCGGCGGCAAGGCAGGTATAAAACGTAATACGAAGTGTCCGCAGGCTGAAAAACCATTGCCATACCACTCGTGTTGGGATGCGAATCATTTTTTCCCCGGGAGCGGCGCGGATAATGCTTGTTGGGTGGCGATGGAAAGGTCGGTGACGCCCGCTTCATAAAGGATGCGTATGGCGCGGATTAAGCGCTGCGCCGGAAGAGAAGCGTCGGCCTTGAGTATCATGGGTTGGCCGGGGAATAGTTTGAGGCGGTAGCGCACGGCGCCCGCGAGCGACCATTCCGTGACGGGGGTATAATTGAAGTATATCTCTCCTTCCGTGGTGAGGAGGATATGCGCGGGATCGTCGATGAAGCGTTCTTCCCCCGTATCCGATTCCGGCACGTCGATAGGCAGTATTTCCGGCGGATTCAGCGTGCCCACCATCAGAAAGAATATAAGCAGCAGCAGCACGACATCGATCAGCGGGATCATGCTGATTTCGCGTTTCCTTTTGCGGTTTCTAATGATGATTTCCATCATTTTTCGGCGAAAAGGATTTGTTCCGCGCCCGCGAAACGTACTTGATCAATCGCAAGAACGAGGTCCTGCACGGTTGCGTCCGGCCCGTTTTGTATGGCTACCGCGGTAATGCCGGAAGCTTTCATCTTGGCGCGCAGGGCCTCTCTAAACGGGAAGGGATCGTAGGCGATGCCGTCGAGAAGGAGGCGGTTTTTCGAAGCAATCTCTACGATCACGGGCTTTTCTTTCGGAGAGGTGTCTGAAGGCGTGGCCTGCGCAAAGCCGATATGGATGCTTTCCGGCGAGACAAATGAAGTGGTAAGCATAAAGAAAACAAGAAGAAAAAAGACGACGTCGATGAGGGGCGTCAGGCTAATGCGCGGCCGGGCGGTGGCGCGAGTGATGTCCACGGCGCGATCAGGGATTTACCACCTGCCGCTGCAGACGCGGCATGGGTTCAACAGAGGCGAAAGAGGCAACATCCGATTTGCCTATGCCGGTTTCGCAGGTGAAGAGCAGGCGGACGGACACATCTTTCATGGCCATGCGCACTTTTTCGATTTGCTCGTCGAAAAAATAATAGGCGGCCAGCGACGGAATGGCGACGGCCAGGCCGGCTACCG
>CAZXYG010000014.1:19740-35879 GCA_964644885.1 uncultured Rickettsiales bacterium | reverse complement strand
CAGCAGCGCCGTCCAGATGCCGCCCGCGAGAATCGAGGGATCCACGCGCGAACCGGCTTGCTCGATAGTCGAAAAGGTTTGAACCATGCCTATAACGGTGCCGAGCAGACCGAGAAGCGGAGCCACATTGGCCGCCATGTCAAGACCCCGAAGGTGCGCTTCGAGGTGCCGGATTTCAGCCGTTCCCACGCGGCTGATTTCTTCCCTGACCAGATCGAGCGAGGCCTTGTCGTGCATCCGCGCACGGTCCATCGCCTTCAGGGCGGAAAGCATGACCCTGGCCACCGGGTTATGCGTCAGATTGGCGTTCATCAAGCGCTGGCGGAGCGTCTGGCGATCGGTGGCGTTCTCAAGTTGTTCGACAAACTGAGGATTCAGCGCCTGCAGGCGATAGAATTGGTAGAATTTGAACAGGATCACGGCAGTCACATAGATGGACACGCAGAAAATAACGCCCATCACCGCGCCGCCTTTGGCAAACAGGTCGATAATATTGCTCATGCCGCACCAGATTTC
The DNA here is from genome assembly GCA_964644885.1 of uncultured Rickettsiales bacterium. Classification (GTDB taxonomy): domain Bacteria; phylum Pseudomonadota; class Alphaproteobacteria; order Rickettsiales; family JACKKO01; genus CAZXYG01. The sequence goes on along the minus strand of CAZXYG010000014.1, from coordinate 35,363 downwards.
GTGTCTATTTACAACCAGGGAGGCATACTATCCTGCGCCAGCATCGCTTCGTAAGTCTGCCGCTCCCTCACCACCGCATACCGTTTTCCGTGTACCATAGTTTCCGGCACGAGCAAACGACTATTGTAGGTGCAGGCCATCACCGCGCCATATGCGCCCGCTGAACGGATTGCCAACAGATTTCCTGGTTGAACGGGGGGCAGAGCGCGCTCGCGGGCAAACACGTCGCCGGTTTCGCATACCGGCCCCACCACGTCGGCGCGCATGTTTTTTGTTGCGGCGGAAGGTTTTTTCACCGGCACGATCTCGTGATATGCATCATAAAGCGCGGGGCGGATAAGGTCGTTCATCGCCGCGTCCACTACTACGAAAGTGCAGGCGCGAGTCTTTTTCACCAGAATGACGCGGGTGACGAGTATTCCGGCGTTGCCCGCGATAAGGCGTCCGGGTTCAAGAATGAGTTCGCAACCCAGATGCCGCACCGCGGCGATGGCCATCTTGGCGTAGGCGGCGGGGGGAGGGGGCGTTTCCTTGCCGTAAGGAATGCCCAACCCGCCGCCCAGGTCGAGGCGGCGAATTTCTATGCCGGATTTCTTCAGTTTTTCAGATAGATTAACTATTCGGTTGAATGCGGCCTTGAAGGGCTCCAGCGCTGTAAGCTGTGAGCCGATATGGGTGGAGATTCCGGTTACGGCAATGCCTTTCAGCGAGGCCGCGAGCCGGTAAGCTTGCGGCGCGTCCTTCCAGGCGATGCCGAATTTATCGGTTTTTCGTCCGGTTGAGATTTTATGGTGGGTGCCGGCATCAACGTCGGGATTGACGCGCAGCGCCACCGGCGCTTTCTTTTTTAATTCCCGCGCCGCGCTGTTCAGCATGGTGAGTTCCTCCACCGACTCCACGTTGAATTGCATGATGTTTTGCGCCAGCGCATAGCGCATCTCGTCCGCGGTCTTGCCTACGCCGGAGAATACTATTTTATTGGCCGGGACCCCTGCCGCCAACGCGCGGCGGATTTCCCCTGCCGACACGCAATCCGCACCGGAGCCTAAATCTCCAAGCGTTCTGAGTACCGCGAGGTTGGAATTGGCTTTGACCGCGAAGCAGATAACCGCGGGCACGGCGGAGAAGGCCTTTGCTATTACGCGGTAATGCCGAGTGAGAGTGGCGGTGGAGTAGCAGTAGAATGGTGTGCCGATTGTGCCGGCTATATCCGGCACGGGGACGTCCTCGGCGTGCAGCACGCCGCGTTTATAGGTGAAGTGGTCCATCGGCTACCGTATGGTATCTGTCTGTTTTGAAGATTCGCGAGTAAGGTTTCCCTTCACGCCGCAGCCGGCTGCTAACGCAAGCGCTATACAGGCCAGAGTGATTAAAAGCGTGGTTTTCTTCATAGCCATTCCTTCCGTGCCGCCTGGATTGCTTTTTTTACATTGTCCGGCGCGGTGCCGCCGAAGCTTGTGCGTGAGCGCACGGAATTTTCCACCGTGAGCACCGAGAAAACATCCTTGGTAATCTTTGGTTCAATGGTTTGCATGTCGCGCAAGGATAGCTTATCGAGCCGCAGACCCTTCTTTTCCGCCATGCATACGATTTTCCCCGCCACGCCGTGCGCGCGGCGGAAAGGCATATCAATCTTGCGCACGAGCCAGTCGGCGAGATCGGTGGCGGTGGAGTAACCCTCTTCCGCCGCCTTACGCATGGCCTGCGTATCGGCTTTCATATCTCCCGCCATGCCGGTCATGGCTGCGAGCGAAAGCAGAAGCGCATCGGTTGTGGCGAATACGGGCTCCTTATCCTCCTGCATATCCTTGCTGTAGGCGAGGGGTAGCCCTTTCATCGCGGTGAGAAGGCCAAGCAAGCCGCCATAGATGCGCCCCGTCTTGGCGCGCACCAGTTCGGCGGCGTCGGGATTGCGCTTCTGCGGCATGATCGAGCTGCCGGTGGTGAAGGCTTCGGAAAGGGTGATGAAATTGAATTGCTTGCTGCACCAGAGCACCATCTCTTCGGCCAGGCGCGAAAGATGTGTTGCGCAGATGCTGGAGGAGGCAAGAAATTCGAGGGCGAAATCGCGGTCGGAAACCGCGTCAATGGAATTGCGCATGGGACGATCGAAGCCGAGCGCTTTGGCGGTGCTTCCCCGGTCGATAGGAAACGCCGTGCCGGCCAGCGCCGCCGCTCCCAGCGGCGATTCGTTGAGTCGTTTGCGGCAATCGGCGAAGCGGGTGCGATCGCGTCCCAGCATTTCCACGTAGGCAAGCAGATGATGTCCAAACGTTATCGGCTGCGCCACTTGCAGGTGCGTAAAGCCGGGCATGATGGCTTCGCAATATTCATCCGATCGGTTAAGGAGCGATTCTTGGAGGTTTCTTAGAGCGTTATCAAGCACATCAATCGCGTGTCTTACCCATAGGCGGAAGTCGGTGGCGACCTGGTCGTTGCGCGACCTGGCGGTATGCAGCTTCCCGGCGATATCGCCGATGCGTTCTTTTAATGCCGCCTCGATATTCATATGGATATCTTCCAGTTCTTCGCGGAAGGTAAAGCGGCCCGCGGCGACATCCTTTGCAATGCCTTCCAAGCCCTTGATGATGGTGCGGCTTTCTTGGGCGCTGAGAATCTTTGCCTTTGCCAGCATTGCCGCATGGGCTTTCGACCCGTCGATATCCTGCTGCCACAGGCGGTGGTCGAAAGCGATGGAGGCGTTAATCTGCTGCATGATTTCCGCCGGGCCGCGCGCGTAATGCCCGCCCCATAAAGGATTTGCTTGCGGCGCCGGTTTTGCCTTATGCTGCATCATATGTTTCGGCACCATATCCTTTCAGGCCTTGTGTTGGCAAGCCTCTTCATGGCTTCCGCCTGGCCGGCGCAAGCCGGTGAAAACGGGCCAGGCCACACATTCAGGGAAGGTAAAAGGCCGGTGCCGTTGAGCATGCCGTTCTTGGCGCGAGATGGCCGGCACGCAACTCTTGCGGATTTCAAAGGCAAGGTGGTGGTGCTTAATTTCTGGGCGACATGGTGCGAGCCTTGCGTGGAAGAAATGCCTGCCCTTGCGCGTTTTTACGGCGATTTCAAAGCCGAGGGGCTGGAGTTGATTCCGCTTGCCCAGGACTTTAAGGGCTTTGAAAGCGTCAACCCGTTTCTTGCCCGCCACAAACTGGAGGGCATCGAGCCGTACTGGGACCGGCGCAACCGACTGTTCAGCGCCTTTGGTATCATGGGCTTGCCTGCCACGGTGTTTATCGACCGCGAGGGCAGGGAGGTGGGCCGCGTCACCGGATTCATCGACTGGGACGATGAAAAAATCAGAAAATTTATCAGGACATTACTATAATCCTACCACCTGAAACACGGCACTACGGCGTCCGGTTGAATGTGATTTCGATCGCAGAGGGCTGCGATGATCTCTTGCTCCGGCAATTCGCCGTAGGCGGCGCCTAATTCTTTCTGCATAATGCCTCCCGTTACCAGCACGGATGTAACGCCAGCCCGCTTCGCGCCCAGTATATCGGTATGGAGGCTGTCGCCCAGGGCAATGGGTGCTGGGTGCTGGTCGCCGGTTCCCAATAAGGAAAGGCATTTTTTATAGATTTCGGAATAAGGCTTGCCGAAATAATGCACTTTTCCTCCGCGCCGCGCATAGTCTTCCGCGAAGATTCCGGCGCAGAGAAGGCGCTTGCCGCTCTGCCGAACCACCGCGTGATCGGGGTTGGCGCAGAGCAACGTGAGATTGGCGGCAAGGCAGGATTTCATATCGGGAAGTTTTTCCTCCAAGGCGGAGTCATCGCCGTTGAAGCCGGTGACGACGGCGAAGCATGCCTGACCGGCGTTTTTGGTCATGGTTAGAGGTAGGCCGGAGAGAATGTCGGCGTCTTTATCGGGGCCGATATAATAATAGCAGGGCTGCGTTGCATTGTTTGAGAGATGAACCCGGGCATGCTCGTATGTCATCTCGCCGGAGGTGAGGGCTGCAATATACCAGTGGCGTGGAATGCCGAAGGCTGTCAGCGTGTCCTCGGCCTTCCAAGCGCGGCGCGGGGCATTGGAAAGAAAAACGATTTTTTTGCCGCGATTATGGAGCTGCTCCAGCGCCTGAAGCGCATCGGGATAAAGCGCCTCGCCGTCATGGACCACGCCCCAAAGATCGAGAATGAAGGCGTCATAGGAGGCGGCGAAATCCGAAAGACGCTGATAGCGCAGCATGAGCGAAAAAACGTTGAGCGAATACTCTAGGGCGACGGCTGCTGCGCGGCATCCGGCTGCTCCATGATTGCCCGGTAACGGCTCTCCGCGTCGTCCGACGGAGAGTCGTACGCACTGCCGCTGTCGTTTTGCTGGGATTGGAGCTTCTTCGCCTGGTTTTCCATTTCCGCCTGGATCTCCGGCGGCATCTTGCTGGTCATGCCCATAAGCAGCAGCAACAGCAGCGCGCTGACCACCGTCAGCCCGCTTACGGCTTTGCCGGACGCCGTGCCTGACCGCATGCCGCAGATAAACGCCCCCACGCCCGTAATCAACATGAACAACGTAAGCGTCGTATCCACGAAATTATAATGCATGGCGTAAGGGGCTGCGGTTTTCTGCTCGAAATAAGAAAACGTGGCCCACTTGGACACGTCATAGAAGAAAAATATCATCAGGGTATTGCCGAGCAGGAACCACGCGGCGAAGGCAATCCAGGGTTTTTCCTCGCCGCGCAGAAAGCGGAAGAGGGGATTAAATAGAGCGGTTAGCCTCATGCAGCAAAATGTTCCCCTTTCAATGCCCGGTATAGTAGCATCAATGTTTCTTCGATGCCATAGAGTTTAATGAAGGAACCCATGCGCGGGCCTTCCTTCTGGCCCAGCAGGATTTCGTAGAGCGCCCCGAACCAGTCGCGCAGGTTCTCGAAACCATGCGCCTTGCCGATGTCGAAGACTGCGTTCTGGATAGCTTCCGCCGTGGCCGTTTCAGGCAGAGCCTTGAGCCGTTCCGCCAAATCTTCAAGCGCTTTGCGCTCCCGGTCGTCCGGCGGGCGGTAGCGCTTGTGCGGCTTAACGAAATCCTCGTAGTACGCCATGGCGTAGCCGACCAGCAGGTCCAGCTCCGGCATTTTCTCCGGGCGGGCCTCCGGAGCGTAGCGGCTGATGAAACCCCACAGCACCGCTTTATCCTCCGGATTGCAGGCCGAGGCGAGATTGAGAAGAAGATTGAAGCTGAGCGGCAGCACATGCTTAGGCGCCTTGCCGTCGTGAATATGCCAGGCCGGGTTACCGAGTTTCTTCGCCTCCTCCTGCGCGTCCAGATTGCTTAAGTGCGCGAGATATTCGTCGACATGCTTGGGGATGACGTCGAAATGGAGGCGCTTGGCCTTCTTCGGCGACTGATACATGAACAGCGCCAGGCTCTCCGGCGTGGCGTAGCGCAGCCATTCGTCGATGGTGATGCCGTTGCCCTTGGACTTGGAGATTTTATGCCCGTGCTCGTCGAGGAACAGCTCGTAGGTGAACAGCTCAGGCGGCCTGCCGCCCAGGATGCGGCAGATCTGTGAGGAGAGATCGGCGGAGGGGATGAGGTCTTTCCCGTGCATCTCGTAATCGACGCCGAACGCCGCCCAGCGCATGCCCCAGTCCGGTTTCCATTGCAATTTGCAATTCCCGTCATAAATGGACGTTTCATAGATGACCGGCTTGGAATCCGCCGTTTCAATTTTTTGTTTGGTATGATTCCAATAGATTGATCGATCCCATCGAATGATGCCTTTTTTGGCGTCCGCTTCCAAAAATTTAGGACTAAACCAAAAGCCTTGCGGGTCGAGAGGTATGAAAGGGCTGTAGGTGTTTGTCCGTATCCTCTCCGGATTTAATGTTGGGCCAACTACTTCTACGATCTTTGTATGGTATTCCAGTGCCTTCAGTAGAATGTTATTGAATCCGCCGGATTTATAACATTCCGTTGCGCTTTTGAATTCGTAGTCGAAATCGAAGGAATCCAAGAAACGCTTTAACATATTATTATTATGCTCGCCGAAACTTTTATCTTCTGTTGGAAAAGGATTTGGAATACTGGTTAATGGCTTACCGACATGGTTTCTTAGTATATTCGGATTAGGGATGTTATCCGGCACTTTGCGCAAGCCGTCCATGTCGTCGGAAAAGGCGAACAGCCGGGTGGGGATATCGCTGATCTTCTGAAAGGCGCGGCGCACCAGGGTGGTGCGGAAGACTTCGCCGAACGTGCCTATATGCGGCAGGCCGGAAGGGCCGTAGCCGGTTTCGAACAGCACGTAGCCTTTCTCCGGCGTTTTGCCATTCAGCCGTTTCAGGATGCGCTCGGCTTCCTCGAACGGCCAGGCGCGGCTTTCTTTTGCGAGGGCGCGGTCAATGGTCATCGTGGCAGCATAGGGAGCCGGGAGCCTGGGTCAAGGAGTTAGCGAAGGATGCCGATGGCGAGTCCTTTAAGCGCAGCGCCAAGTTTTTCCGTTTTCCGTTGTTCGAGAAGGAGAATGCGGAAAAGATCCCAGAAAGCGGCCAGCACATCGTAGCAGATATAGCCTGGTGTGCGGAAAAGATAGCGTTTCCACACGGCGACGCGGTTGCGATATATAGTGAAGCGCCGCTCCGGGCTGTGATTGGAGGCGATGAGGGTGAAGCAGAGGAAGCGATGAGCGGTTTTCGCGCCCAATTGGTGGTTGAGAATGGCCTGGCGCACGGCGACGATCTTCCAGCCTCGTGAGATAAGGCGCAGGCAGAATTCCGTATCCACGTAATCAATGAAGAATTCCTCGCGAAAGGTGCCCATTTCGCGCAAGACGGAGGTTTTGATCAGGCTTCCGGAGGCGATGACCGCGAACGGCTCCAAAATTTTTTGCTCCCCGAAGCTTTTGCGGGCGAAAAACGGCCCGAAACGCGGCAGCACATAGCGCGCGACACGGCCGGTATTCGTATCGCGTATGGCCGGAGAGAGAAGAGCGATTCTTTCCTTGGCCGCATGGTCGAGATAGGCTTGCTGCAATTGTTGCGTCATTTCCGGCGCGGGCAGGCTGTCGTCATCAAGGAGCAGCGTCCACTCCGCGTTCCGTTTCAGCACATGTGCGATGCCCTGGTTCTGCGCGGCGGCAAGGCCGCGATTATCGCGGTTCAAGATAACGTCCAGCTTATCGCTATTGTTCGCGGCAAGGGATGCGAGCATAGCCTGCGTTTCGGCGCTGGAGCCGTTATCGACGATGACGGCGAATTGCACGTGCGGTAAAACGGCGGCGATATTCTCAGTAAAAGCGCGTGGCGGGTCGTGGCTTACCACAACGGCGGCGATGGTGCCGAAAGAGCGGGAAGAGGGCTGCCGTCCGGCCATTGCGCCGCAGCCTACGTGAGATCGAATTTAAGGTGATAACCGCGCTTGTAGAAACCTTCCCGCTCGAAAAAACGCTGGGCATTGCTGTTGTTAATATAGGTATCGGCGAGCAGCACGTCACAATTCAAGCGGATTGCCTCCGTACGCATCCAATTGATGATGAGCGTGCCAATGCCCTGTGAGCGATAGGCGGATTGCACGATCATGTTGTCGATATGAAGAAATTTACCGCAATAAAACCGCCGGCCTACGCGAAAACCGCAGACGGCAATACATTTTTCATTCTCTATCACGGCTATCATGCGAAAGCCAGTTGCCGTCATTTCTCTCACATAGCGCAGATAGTCCAATTCGGAAAGATTGGTATAATGCTCACGCAAGACCTGGTAAGCAGCTTTGAGTTCGGGTTCCTTGACGCATTCGGTAATCTGCATGAAAGGCGTTATAGTGCAACGGGGGGAAGATGCAAGAAAGAACAAAGGCGGAAGCGGAGAAGCGTGGTTTGGAGAAGAAGCAAAGCCAGGATGCGCCGCTTCCCCGCAACCGCCAAAGAGACATAAATAAGAATGATTATCAATTTCATAAACACAAGAAAGGTGGATGTCAATAGTAATAATTACTATCATCTGAGAGGCGGAGAGTATTTTGGGAGTGAGCTGTAAAATCCGCCTATGTATGTCCTCTGAATTAAGGGCGTGTTTGAAAAGATGTTTCGGTTTTTATTGAATTAAGCAAGAAGGATGCCATATAATAGGGGCGCGTTTATCAAGGGATCTAAAATAAAGAGGGTAACATGAAAGATTACACCAAGACACTTGCTGCTGGCTCGACGCAGGCTGCCTCTTACGACGAGGGATTGCGTGCCTATATGCTTCGCGTCTACAACTATATGGGCGGAGCGCTGGCGCTTTCGGGCGTGGTGGCGATGCTGACGGCTTCTTCGGAGGCGATGTTGAGCGCTATTTTCGGCACGCCGCTGGCGTGGGTGGTGATGCTGGCGCCGCTGGGGTTCGTTATTTTCTTAAGCGCGCGGGTGCATAAGATGAGCGTTACAGCCGCCCAAACCACTTTTTGGCTTTACGCGGCGATGATGGGATTGTCCCTGGCTTCTATTTTCGTGATGTACACGGGCGCCAGCGTGGCGCGTGTGTTCTTCATCACGGCCTCGGTATTCGGCGCGATGAGTCTTTACGGCTATACAACCAAGCGCGACCTCACGGGCATGGGGTCGTTTCTTCTGATGGGGTTGGTCGGGGTAATCCTGGCTTCGCTGGTGAATATCTTTTTGAAAAGCGATGCGCTGCATTTCGCGCTCTCTATCATCGGCACGCTGGTTTTTGTCGGCCTCACCGCCTGGGATACGCAGCGCATCAAGGCAACTTATTACCAGAGCGCCGGCAGTGGCGAATTGCTCGCAAAATCCGCGATCATGGGGGCCTTGAGCCTGTATCTTGACTTTATCAACTTGCTGATTCATATGCTGCACTTCTTCGGCGACCGAAGGTAAGCGCCGGTCAGCGCGGAGTAAAAGAAGCACCCGGCGGAATGCCGGGTGTTTTTTTGTAAAACGTTACATTTTTATTAATAATCTCATTGAGTTTCCTGGCGTTGTTCTGCTAATACTACAAGAGTTAGGATCATCGCGCAGACCCGCGGGAAAGCATGCAGAAACAGAAACCCAATCCTTCCCCACCCACCCGCATAGAACGGGCGAAAGAACGGTTGCAAAGGGCGCTCTTTCAGTTGGAAGACTTGGTGCAAAGGCGCGTGAAAGAGGCGGATACGATTGCTTCACAAGCTGCCAGCGCGGGAACGGTTAAGGAACTTCGGCAATTGGATGAAGAAAACCAAAAGCTCAAGCGGCTTTGCGATCAGGAAAAAAATCGCCATGCCCGCATGCTGGAAGTGAATCGCCTGGTTTCCGAAAGGCTTGACATGCTGCTTGATGAAGTCTCCGCCGCCTTGGCGGACCGCAAGGTGGAGTAAAATGCCGGTTGTCGATATTACTTTGGGCAGCCGCACGTTCCAGCTAGCCTGCGGCGAGGGGCAGGAGGTGCATCTTCGCACCTTGGCGGCGTCACTCGACCAACGTATTAGAGAACTCTCGGAAGGCTTTAAAACAGGCAATGAAACGCTGCTATTGGTTATGGCTGCGCTGATGACTCAAGATGAGTTGAACGAATTCCAAAAGCGCCCTAAGCCGGGAGATGGCAATGAGGCTATAGATACCGCCGTGGCGGAAGCTATGGAAACCGTGGCTGATTATGTCGAGGCTATTGCGGAGCGCATCAAAAAGGCGTAGTATAAAACGAAGGGGTGAGGTGCTGGGCGATTTGTCAGGCCGAGCGTAAACCCAGAGGCGATAAGGTCAAAGAGGGAGCTGTCCCTGGCGGAACTCCGGTTCCGCTATATGGTGCCCACCTGTACGTAAAGGTCTCTAGTGGAGCCTTTTAGCCGACGGTCGAACCGGTCTCACCCTGCTTCTTGAACGATGACATCATTTCCTATCGTGCCGCGAAAAAAAGAGACATTGCGGCAGGTTTTCAAAAAATGCAGGCAGGCTTTGCCCCGTGCGCAAAGGCGCGCGGCTGAAGAAAGTATAGCGCAGCGGTTCTGCAGCCATATTCCGCTTCCAAAAAACGCAAGAATAGCCGGGTACTGGCCCGCAGGTAGCGAAACGGATTGCCGGTTGCTGTTGGAGCGCCTGAGGCGGGAAAGGCATAACCTGGCGCTGCCGGTGATAGAAAAAGATAGAAATATGCTACGTTTCCGTATCTTCGACGGAGAAGCATTTCTGGTAAAAAATACGCGCTATGGATTCATGGAACCCCCTCAAGAGGCTGAAGAAGTAATGCCTGATGTAATACTGGTGCCTTTGGTGGCTTTTGACAGGAGAGGAGAGCGTATAGGGCAGGGGGGAGGCTTCTATGACCGCACCCTTGCTTCTCTGCGGAGGAAAGGTAATGTGCTGGCTATTGGGATTGCCTATGCCTGTCAGGAATGCGATGCTGTGCCCCGCGAGGCGCACGATCAGCAACTGGATTGGGTAGTAACGGAAAAAGAGGTTTTAGGTTTTAGGAATCAGGAATTATGAGAATTCTATTTTGTGGAGACGTAGTCGGAAAATCCGGGCGGGAGGCGATTACCCGGCACATACCCGAACTGCGCAAAAATCTGAAACTCGATTTTGTGATCGTGAACGGCGAAAATGCCGCCGGAGGTTTTGGCATCACCGAAAAAATCTGCGATCAGTTCCTGGCTTCGGGCGTGGATGTGATTACCGGCGGCGACCATATTTTCGACCAGCAGGAGACCGCCGGATTTATCAGCCGCTATCCGCGCTTGCTGCGTGCGGCCAATTTCCCCGACCAGGTGCCTGGGCTCGGGCGCCATATCTATCAAACGGCGGATGGCCGAACTGTTTTGGTCATTCATGTATTGACCCAGCTTTTCATGAAAATCGTACTCGATTCGCCGTTTGTCTGCGTGGAGAAAATTCTGCAAGGCTATCGTTTGGGCGGCAGCGTGAATGCCATCGTCGTGGATGTGCATGGCGAGGCGACATCGGAAAAAATGGGGTTGGCGCATCACTTGGATGGCAGAGTGTCGGCGGTGGTGGGTTCGCACACGCATATCCCAACCGCCGATGCGCAGATTCTTCCCGGCGGCACGGCGTTTCAGTGCGATGCCGGGATGTGCGGGGATTACAACTCGGTGATCGGTTTCGAAAAAACCATTCCACTCGAAAGCTTCCTGAAAAAAACGCGCAGCGAGCGCATGAAACCCGCCGAGGGTGAGGCTACGCTCTGCGGCGTCTATGTTGAAACGGATGACAAAACGGGTCTTGCGACGCGGATTTCCCCCATGCGGGCGGGGGGAAGATTGCAGCCGGCGATGCCATAAGATACGGTGGCTAAATGAGAAAAAAAGATTTTCTGGTATCGGTTATCGTTCCCTGTTTCAACGAGCAGGAAATGATCGGCGAAACCCATGCGCGCATTACGGAAATTTTGCGCAAGGAAAAGCACCGCTACGAGCTGGTGTTCGTGGATGACGGCAGTTGGGATGCGACGCCCTCGATTTTAAACGATATCGCGGCAAGGGATGCCGCCGCCAAGGTGATTTTTCTTGGGCGCAATTTCGGCCATCAGAATGCGTTGACGGCGGGCTTGGACCTTGCGAACGGCGACGCCATCGCCTTCATCGATGCGGATTTGCAAGATCCGCCGCGCGTTTTGATCGAGATGCTGGCCAAATGGCGTGAAGGGTACGATGTCGTCTATGGCCAGCGGTGCCGGCGCAAGAAGGAGGGTTGGTTCAAGCGGTTCACCGCAGGGCTGTTCTATCGCCTGTTCAATGCCGTATCCGATATCCGGATGCCCGTGGATACGGGAGATTTTAGGGTGATCGACCGTCGGGTGGCCGACCTCCTGCGGTCCATGCCGGAGCGCGACCGCTTCCTGCGCGGCATGATCGCCTGGGTAGGGCTCAAGCAAACGCCGGTATTATATGACCGCGAGCCGCGCTGTGCCGGCGATACGAAATATCCCCTGATGAAAATGCTGCGATTTGCCATGAACGGGCTTGTTTCCTTTTCGAACATGCCGCTGAGAATCGCGGTATGGCTGGGGCTGGCCTCCGCGCTTGCGGCAATGCTTGGCATTCTTTACACGCTTTATATCAGGCTGTTCCATGACGACTGGGTCAGCGGCTGGGCTTTCCTTTCCATCACGATTTTCTTTTTCTCCGGCGTGCAATTGCTCTGCCTCGGTCTGCTCGGCGAATACGTGGGGCGCATTTACCGCCAGGATAAACGCCGACCGCTTTACGTAATAGATAGGACGGTTAATTTCTAAGCAGGATTTGTGCATATCTATTCGCAGTCGTTCTACGATTATATCAACAAAGGCGCTTTGGCTTCGGCGCGGGCGATTATACCATTGCTTATGGGCGCGCTGCCTGTGCGCTCCGTCCTCGACGTGGGATGCGGGCAAGGGGCGTGGCTTGCGGCGTGGAAAGAACATGGCGTTTCCGATAGCGTGGGCATGGATGGCGATTATGTGGATGCGCGCCGCCTGCTGATTTCCGCCCGGCATTTCTTGCCGACCGATTTAAACAAACGGTTCAACGCGGGGCGATCATTTGATCTCGTGCAAAGCCTTGAAGTGGCCGAACATCTTCCCCCCGCCCGCGCCGAAAGTTTCGTGGACGATCTCGGCGCGCATGGCCGCGTTATTCTATTTTCCGCCGCCGTGCCTGGCCAGGGCGGCGAGAATCATATCAACGAACGGAATTATGAATATTGGCGTAGATTGTTCGCCGCGCGCGGCTACGGCGTTTTTGACGTTATCCGCCCTTCCGTGCTGCATGATAAAACAGTCGAGTTTTGGTATCGGTACAATGCTCTGCTTTACGTCCATGAAAGCGTTGTGAAAACACTGCCGGAGCGCTGGCAGGTGCTCCGCATAGCTGCAGGCGCGCCTATAAAGGACTATGCGCCGCTTCGCTTACGATTGCGGCGGCGGTTGTTGTGCTTGCTTCCCGCGTCCTGGATCAATCGACTCGCGAGGGCAAAACATGCCATGTGCGGATGGCATGCGCGTATACGCGATCATGCCCACATGGCGGATAACCAGTAACGCCGCTATAAGGATCAAAGGCTCCAGGGGCTTGCGGTAGCGGCCCTCTATGACGCCGTCTAGTTGGATACACATGAGTCCGATCATCAGCAGCGTCAGCAAGACGAAAAAACGCTGGTCGCATGCCGGTCGCGCACGCAGAAACGGCCATAGAGCTACGATGATAAGCGCCATTAAGGGCGCCCACATCCAGCGCAGAAGCCGGTTAAGATAAAGTTCCGGGACATCTTTCCGTTCGGTGCTATCCGGCCAGCTTTCGTCAAAGAAAAAATACACAATGTTATCCCGTAATTGATGACGCAATCCGTAAGGGCTCTGCGTGGTGGCGTTTTGAAGGGCTGCCGCCCAATCTTCACCGCCTTTCCGCGTATCAATGATGAAAGAAAACGTGCCGTCTCGGGCGCTTTTCCAAGAACTGAGCGGCTCGAGAGGCCCCGGGCCGTGCAGCGCGGGTGAAGAGAATCCATATTCCGCGCCGGAGGGAGCAACGGTAAAGCTGATAATTTTTGCCGAAGATGCCGCATAGATTTTGGACAGCATCGGATAACCGAACGGCGCATATACGTTAAGCCTTGCCTGGCTGTGCAGCATGGGCCAGATGGAAATCAGCGCGAAACACGCGAGGGCTATCAGCGGGCGAGCGACATAGTCCTTATGGCGCCATGCCAGATAAAGAAGGCAGGCGCATGCCATGGGAAACGCCACGAAACGGGTGATGCTGGCCAGCGCCCACATCGCGGCGGCCAGCGTGAACGAAGATGCGGTTTGCACACGTATGCTGCGCCACGTCAGCCAGAAAGCGAGTCCGAGCAGATTCAGCAGCAACGTTTCATTCATGAAGAATCCATAGATGATAAGCAGGGAAGGCATGGCGGCGATGACCAAGCAACCGAGCGTGGCCCAGATAGAAGGCACTGTTTCCCGAAGAAAAAGGTACCAAAAAAGCGGCATGACGGCACAGAGCGTGCCCGTAATGGTTTCGATAAGCCACGGTTCATTATTGCCTGCGGTGAGTATGATCCAGACATAAAATTGGTAAAGGAAAGGGTCGATGCTGCCCATCAGCGTAGGGTCCAATAGCCGCATTCCATTTTCGTAATGCCGGGCGGGGTCTGAAAAAAGATGATTGAGCGGACTATGTACGAACGGCCACTGAAAACGCTGCCACAGCATATAGAAGATGCCGCTCCATAGGCCGGCATGAAGCGTTTTTTTCCACATCGTATCCGAATTCCTCTTTATCCGCCGGGAATGATTATATAGAATGCCAGTGTTTCAGGGGGAAATGGAATATGGCAGGACATTCCCAGTTCGCAAACATACGTCACCGAAAAGCCGCACAGGATAAAAAACGTTCGGGGCACTTCACCAAGCTGATTCGCGAGATCGTAGTGGCGGCCAAAAAGGGCCTGCCGGACCCCGATTTTAACCCGCGTTTGCGTGCCGCCATGCAGGCTGCCCGCAAGGCAAGCGTGCCTAGGGACCGCATTGAGAATGCCATCAAAAAAGCAACCGGCTCGGGCGATACGGAACAATACGAAGATATGCGCTACGAGGGCTATGGCCCATGTGGCGTTGCGGTTATCATCGAATCGCTCACCGATAACCGCAATCGCACGGCTTCCGAGATACGTTCACTGTTTAATAAGCATGGTGGGGCGTTGGGGGAAAGCGGCAGCGTAAATTTTCTCTTCGACCGCGTGGGGCTTATTCATTATGAGCGTGTCAGGGCGACACCTGAAGCGATATTCGAAGCCGCGCTTGAAGCCGGGGCGGACAATTGCGAATCCGGCATGCATGGACATGAAGTGACGTGTGCGCCGGATGCATTCAACGATGTCCGCACCGCGCTTGAAGCGGCGTTTGGCGAACCGGAGACGGCAGGCCTGACGTGGAGGCCGAAAACGATGATCCCGCTTGATAAGGCTGCGGCTGAACAGGTGCTTAAATTTATCGAGACGCTTGAAGAAAACGACGATGTGCAAAACGTTTTCGCCAATTATGATATTTCCGATGCGGTAGCATTGGCGCTCCAGAGCTGAATAGATGAGCGAAACAAATATTCCGCCCGTCAGCCTTCCTCCGCAAGCGCCGTTGCCGCTTGCGCCTAGGAAGAAAGGCTTCTTCACCAACATCTATGAAGCGATTCTGGCGCTGTTTCTTTTGGTGGGAGCGGGCGCTGCTATGGCAGGTTATTTTACGGCGCGCTTTCTATTTCGTTGGCTTATCTGGTTTCCATTCAATATCTTTCAGACGGCGCTCTATATTATTCTTTATTACTTGAGGAATTTTGCCGCATTGGCGCTCGCTTTGCTCATGCTGGCAGGCGGCGGCGCCTATTTTCTCGACGTGAATATGAAGCAAGATCTGGGCGTTGAGAAGGTGGTGGGAATGATGAGCGACTATTTCTCCGGGAAAAAATCTGAGAAAAAACAATTTACGACTCTTGCCAGCATTACGCAGAAAGATATGCTGCCACGGGAGCTTGACCCCATGCTAAACATAGAGCTTGCGCCGGAAATCATCGATGCGTATGCGACGGTTATCGGCGCGGGCACGCTCGGCGCGCGGGCCGAAGGAGCTATTCCGATACTATCGAAGCAGATATACAGCCAGGATGAAAAAACCCGCACCGCCGCAGATGCGGCATTGCGG
>CAZXYG010000014.1:12813-19730 GCA_964644885.1 uncultured Rickettsiales bacterium | reverse complement strand
ATTGCGGCTTATTGGTACGCGGGAGGCTATTAAAGCGATCAGCGATTATTACGCTTACGCGAAGCAGGCAACGCATGGCAAAAAAAATCCTGGGCGTTGACCCAGGCCTGCTGCATACCGGCTGGGGCGTGATTGAGAGCGCGGGTTCGCGTATGCGATTCATAGCTTGCGGCGTTATTTGTCCTCCCAAAGATGCGCCGGTGACGATGCGGCTTGCGGCGCTGCATCAAGAGCTTTCCGAAGTCATGCGCGTGCATCAGCCCGATGAAGCGGCGCTTGAGGAAACGTTTGTGAATAAGAACGCCTCAACTTCATTAAAGCTCGGCCAGGCGCGCGGCGCGATTTTACTCACGCTTTCGCTTGCCGGCCTGCCCGTGGCGGAATATGCTGCGCGGGTGGTGAAAAAATCAGTGGTGGGTACGGGCAAGGCGGAGAAAGCGCAAGTTATGGCGATGATGCGCATGCTGTTGCCCGGCGCCGTCATTGGCAGCGAGGACGCCGCGGACGCGCTGGCCGTGGCGGTCTGCCACACCAGCCATCGCCGTATGGCTCAGCATTATGAAGCGGCGGGAGCATGATCGGGAAACTCAAAGGCATCGTGGACGGCATCGGCGAGGATAGCTTGATCCTTGATGTGGGCGGCGTAGGGTATCATGCTTATGTTTCGGCGCGGACATTGGCGGGCATGGCTAAAGGGCAGGCGGCAGCGCTATGGATTGAAACCCACGTGCGCGAGGATCATATTCATCTCTATGGCTTTGCTCAGGAGGAGGAACGCGGCTGGTTCCGTACGCTGATGACGGTGAAGGGCGTGGGTACGCGCATGGCGCTTTCCATCCTTTCCACATTGCCGCCCGCCGCGCTTTATACGGCCATCGCGGCGCAGGACAAAGCAGCGTTCCGGCAGGCGAGCGGCGTGGGACCGAAGCTCGCCGAACGCATTGTTACGGAATTAAAAGGTGAAGCGGCGAAGGCGGGCTTGGGGAAAGCCATAATGCCCGGCATGCCGGCGGGAAACCGTGACGTGGGCGATGCCGTTCTGGCGCTTGTCAATCTCGGATATGGCCGCAGCGAAGCCTATGAGGCAATCCAAAAAGCATCCGCCATGAAAAAAGAAGCAAAGGCTTCAGAGTTGGTGACGCTGGGGCTTAAGGAGCTGGTGTCGTGACATCGGAGACAAAAATCCTGGAGCGCGTGGAGCAGCCGGAAGATACGGTAGAAAGCAGTTTGCGTCCGCAGCGTCTCGCCGAATTCATCGGGCAAGAGCAGGCCAAGGCCAACCTCAAGGTATTCATTGACTCGGCGTGCGGGCGCAAGGAAACGCTCGACCATCTGCTGCTGCACGGACCGCCGGGTTTGGGCAAGACCACCATCGCGCAGATCGTGGCGCGCGAGCTGGGCGTGGGATTCCGCGCCACGTCCGGGCCGATGCTTTCCAAGGCGGGTGATCTGGCCGCGATTCTCACCAATCTACAGCCTGGCGATGTGCTATTCATCGACGAGATCCACCGCATGCAGACCATGGTGGAAGAAGTGCTTTATCCGGCAATGGAGGATTTTCATCTCGACATCATTATCGGCGAAGGGCCTTCGGCGCGCAGCATCCGCATTGAATTGCCGAAATTTACCCTGATAGGGGCTACTACACGGTTGGGGCTGCTCTCCAATCCCTTGCGCGACCGCTTCGGCATTCCGCTTCGGCTTCAGTTTTATTCAACCGGAGAGTTAAAGGAAGTCATCCGTCGGGCGTCTACCATCCTAGCAGTGGAAGTGGGCGCGGATGGCGCCGAGGAAATCGCAAGGCGATCACGTGGCACTCCGCGCATTGCGGTGCGGTTGCTTAAACGTGTGCGCGATTTTGCTTCGGTGGAGAACAGCAAAACGATCACGGCAAAAATCGCCGATCATGCGCTCAAGCGCCTGGAAGTGGACGAGCAAGGGCTGGATAGCAACGACCGCCGGTATCTTGCTTTTATCGCCGAACATTATAACGGCGGGCCGGTTGGGATTGAAACGGTTTCCGCCGGGCTTTCCGAGCAGCGCGACGCCATAGAGGAAACCATCGAGCCTTACCTCATCCAGCGCGGCTTCATCCATCGTACTCCGCGCGGGCGCGTATTGACCGACGGCGCTTTCCGCCATCTCGGCCTGCCCGTGCCTAAACGCGATGACCGCCAGGCGGAGCTGCTTGCGGAAGATGTCTAGGCCGCACCGCGTTCAATTTCGCGTTTATTACGAAGATACGGATGCCGGAGGCGTAGTTTATTACGCCAATTACCTCAAGTTCGCCGAACGCGCACGCACCGAATGGCTACGTACGCTGGGCTTCGATCAATCGACATTGGCGGAGAAGGAGGGGATTCTTTTCGCCGTGCGCCATGTTGAGGCGGATATACGCCGTCCCGCGCGACTCGATGATCTGCTCACCGTAGAAACGGAAGTGGCGGAAATGCGCGGCGCGCGGTTTCACGTGAAACAGGACATCAAGCGCGATAAAAGCGTGCCGGTGACGGTATTGGTGGAAGTCGCGTGTATCAATAGCAACTTCAAACCCGTTCGAATTCCACAGCGAATGCGCGAAATATTGTAATTCACCGCGGCTGATTCTGCAACGTGCCGGTTTGTTCTGCTGGCGTATTGGGAGGAGATTTAGACATAGATTCGGTATCCTGCAATTTGTATTCCGCTGTAATTTTTTGAATGATTTTTTTAGGCGATTATCCCGTTGACAAAGTATGGCTGTCATGGTATTGTTCCTTCATAGGGAGCAAAATCATGGCAAAACAACCTTCTATTTTTGAACACATGCAGCGCTACAACACTGAGGAAGCCTGCATTGCACACTTTGAAAAAATCCGCTGGCCTGATGGCTTGTGCTGCATTAAATGCGGGGGGATTCGTATATTCAAGTTTAAGACAAAAGGCAAGACTGGAAAAGAGCGTTTTCTGTATGAATGCGTAGATTGTCGCTACCAGTATTCTGTTACTACTGGCACTGTGTTCCATGATTCTCACTTGCCCCTTACCAAGTGGTTTTTGGCTATCTACCTTATCTGTTCCTCTAAAAAGGGCGTTTCTGCCAAGCAATTGCAGCGAGAGCTTGATACCAGCTACAAAACAGCGTGGTATATGGCGCACCGTATCCGGCTTGCTATGCAGGAAGATGATGGTTTCTGTCATAAGTTTGCTGGCGTTTGCGAAGTTGACGAGACTTATATAGGTGGCAAAGGAACAGGGAAGCGCGGGCGCGGAGCCTCCAATAAGATTCCTGTAGTCGGTATAAAAGAGCGTACATCAGGCAAAGTTCGTTTGCAGGCGGTTAAGAATGTGAAGGCCAGTACCTTGAAAGACTTTATTCGCGCTCATGCTAGCGACGGTTCGGAGATACACACTGATGAATTTAAGTCCTACCTGTGGCTTGATAGCTCGGAGTTTACTCACCGCGCCGTAAATCATAGCGAAACCTATGTTAGCGTAGATGGTGTTCACACTAACGGTGTGGAAAATGTTTGGTCGCTTTTGAAGCGTGGTATTGTTGGCGTTTATCATAAAGTATCCGAGAAGTACCTGCCTCTTTATCTGGACGAATTTTCGTTCCGTTTTAACAATCGTGACAACCATAATATGCTCGACAGAGTTTTGGCGACGTGTAGCTAAGTTAAAGCTGCCTCCAAAGATTGCTCGTTGACAGTAGGAGTGCGACTACCCTTAATCACAGCCAGCATTTTACTTATGATGCTAATTATAATGCCATAAAGCTCTATTGCCTCCTGCAAAGAGGCCAGGCTTTCTTCTGTGTGAACAAGAGGATTGCGGTGAAGGTCTTTTATTTGTCTAAGGGTAGCCTTTATTTTAGGGTTGCTTTTTCTTCTTCTTCCTAAAGCAGTCAAATAAGCAGCAATTGAGCGGCCATTAGGGCGTGATGCCCCATTAGTAACAACATCCCAGTATTGATGAAGCACGGCCTCGTTAATGCGATGTAAGTGAAATCCAGCAGCAGTTGGAACCTCAAAAGCCAAGCATTTTGCAGCTTGTTCCACATCGTATTTTGTCTCTGGAATAAGAGTCACTAAATCTGGCGGAAATAATGTTTCGGGGGCAAGAGTAAGAACATTCACATCGTAACCACCTTTTGGAGTAACCAGATAGGCTGGCATTGTAGCTAATTCATCATTTAAGGCCATCTCAAATGCTTGTGCTGCCTTTGAAATGGTTATTATTTCCCATCTGGCGATGGTGCCACCTAATTGTTCATTGGTAGGGCTTTCGTACTTTTTTAATAGCGCAAACAGATTCTCAGCACTCTGGCGAGATGTTCTAAAGGTATAAACACTACTGGTAAAAAGCTCTTTCAGAGTATCGTGCGCTAATATTAGCTCTAAAAAAATATCAGATAGTTTTTGCTCTCCCTGTAAATGGGTAAGCGGATGAAATCTCTCGCTTAGTTTGTATAAATAGCTTAGACTAATCCTTATCATAATCTCCCCCGATATTTGTAAAGGATAGGGAAGTGTATCACCATCTTCTACTTTGTCAAAGGGACATTCGCGTTTTTTTATCCTCAGGACTCAATCCGCCGAATTTCCGGCAAGATTCGACTACCCAGTCGCGCAATTTCCTGCGTTCTTCCGGAGAATCGAAGGTATCCCAGAATTTTCTTCGCTTTTCCATAAGATATTTAAGCACGGCAAGCGGCACTGCATTATCGTCGCTTTCATAAATGGTTCTTAATGGCCTGCCAAGAATGATGCGGTAGATGTTTTCAATATCCATGGCGTGATCTTCCCTTTTATCGCTAATTTTCTTTCTTTTTTCTTTGAATGCAGCTTCTTCTGCGGATAGCTTTTCTAAAATAAAATCGACATGCCCCAATAAATCATCGAAACTTTTTAAAGGAATCTCCCATTTTCTTATAGAAACTCCAGATTTCTCAAACATTTCAATAATTACTGCTTCATTCCATGTAACGCTCTCTTTTATTCGGGCAAGTCCTTGCGTATCCCTAAAAATCTTTATAAAATCGTAACTGGAAAGCGCATCAAGCTCTTTTATAATGTTCTGCTTGAACGTCGGATCTGTGATGCCGGTTAGGTCGATAATATCGCGCCACATAATGCTCATCGCCTTATAACAGCCCGGAAGTTATGCTGTATTAATTGTAGCAAAATATAGCTAATAAAGCGTTAACTTCTAAAGAAAGAATTGTGGGCATTCGCTAAAAATATCGATACCATTACTCTGACAACATGTTGAATAATTGAGTGCATCACGATTCTACCGTCCTTATCCCCTCCACCCGGCGGATGGCCACGGTGAGCATGGGGAGATCCACGCTTTCCTGTTTCTTCAGTTCTTGAATGAATTGATCGTAACGAGAAAGCTCATGACAGTTTGCTTTGCACCAAGCGTCCAATGTGCCGGCGCAGAGTTCATTCCTGCAGGCGGCGAGGACTTCGGCGGTGAGCCGCCGCTGCTGGTCGAACAGCCCTTGCACCAGCGTACGGATGGAAAGTCTGTTCCAGTAGGAATCGGAAATGAGCTTGCGGGCGCTGATACGCATCCATCCCAGATTAAGCCGCATGCCGAGGTTGAAATAAATCTGTCCGACGATGCGTAGCGGCAATTTATCGCTGCGTGCGACCTGCACAATGTCACAAGCAGAGGCCAATGCATCCAAACTTGCTATTTTTTTTGCCAGCGTTTTGGGGACATTCTGGCCGGCATAGGCTTCCATTCGCCGGTCGCGTTCCTCCTTGACCGGGCGGGAAAGAACCTGATCGAGGCAGGCGCTGAGTTCTACGATACCGGGCCGGAATTCCGCCGTTGCCTTGGCCACGTCAAGCGGTTGCGGCATATTGCGCAGGAACCATAGCGTTCCGCGCTCGATCAGGTGCTCAACCTCCAGGAACAATTCCACCTGCGTCTTGACAGGGACCTGGCCGCTCAATGCCTCAATCTCCAACCACAGGCCGCGCAGCCCGAAAGCATCGCGGGTAGCCGTGTAACTGCGCGCGATGTTGCAGCCATCCATGCCCGATTCGTCGCGCAACTGATGAAAGAAGGTGATGCCGGCGCGATTAACGATGCTGTTGGCTACGATGGTGGCCACCAGCTCGCGCCGCAATTCATGAGATTTGATCTCGGTCGCAAAGCGTTTGCGCATAGGTTCCGGAAAATAGCGCATCAGGTCATCCTCAAAATAGGGATCGTCGGGAAGCTCTGAATGTACGAGATCGTTGAACAGGTGAATCTTGGAATAAGCCAGCAATACTGCTAGCTCAGGGCGAGTGAGGCCGCGCCCCATGCCGCGGCGGGTTTTTATTGCCTCGTCGTCGGGCAGGAATTCCACCTTGCGCTTGAGGCTGCCCTCGCGCTCCAGCGCTTGCATAAAAATATTAAGCGGCTCGACCAATGCGACGCCCTGCTGCTCGGCGATGGTGAGGCGCTGCGTCTGCAGGAAATTATTGCGCAGCACCAACGCCGCCACCTCGTCCGTCATTCCGGCCAACAGCACGTCGCGCCTTTTCACCGGTAGCTTTCCGGCGTCCGCGGCGCGGCGCAGCGCGATCTTCATGTTGACTTCGTGGTCGGAGCAATCCACGCCGCCCGAATTATCAATGGCGTCGGTATTGAGCCGACCGCCTTTCAGCGCGTATTCGATGCGGCCAAGCTGCGTGAAGCCCAGATTGCCGCCCTCGCCTACTACCTTGCAGCGCAGTTCCGAACCGTTGACGCGCACCGCGTCGTTGGCTTTGTCGCCCACGCCTTCATTACTTTCGCTGCCTGCCTTGACATAGGTGCCGATGCCGCCGTTCCACAATAAATCCACTCGGGCGGTCAGAATTTTTCTGATCAACTCTTCCGGAGTGATATCGTTTTTAGTGATTTCAAAAAGCTCCTTTATGTGCTTGGTCAGA
>CAZXYG010000014.1:11310-12803 GCA_964644885.1 uncultured Rickettsiales bacterium | reverse complement strand
ATAAAAATGTGCAGATGATTGAATGCCGCCACCAGGCGGATGCGCTTCGATTGCAGCATGCCGTTGCCGAACACGTCGCCCGACATATCGCCGATGCCAACCACGGTGAAATCATCCTTCTGCGTATCAATGCCCATTTCCTGAAAATGGCGATGCACGGAAACCCATCCGCCTCGCGCGGTAATGCTCATTTTCTTGTGATCGTAGCCTGCGGATCCGCCGGAAGCGAAGGCATCGCCCAGCCAGAAATTGTATTCGGCGGAGATGCCGTTGGCGATATCGGAAAAGGTAGCCGTGCCCTTATCGGCCGCCACCACGAGATAGGGATCGTCGTCGTCATGACGCGCTACATTGCGGGGCGCCGCCACCTTGCTTTTCACGATATTATCGGTGAGATCAAGCAGGCCGCGCAGGAAGGTTTTGTAGCATTCGATGCCCTGCGCCAGCACGTCTTCGCGGCTGCCAGGCACCGGGTATTTAACCACGAACCCGCCCTTGGAGCCTACTGGCACGATGACCGAATTCTTGACCATCTGCGCCTTCATCAGGCCCAGAACCTCGGTGCGGAAATCCGCCTTGCGGTCGGACCAGCGCAGTCCCCCCCGCGCCACCTTGCCGCCGCGCAGATGAATGCCCTCGACCTGGTGCGAATAGACGAATATCTCCACGAACGGCAGCGGTAGCGGCAGGTTCGGAACCTTGGATGAATCCAGCTTGATGGAAACATAGGATTTATCCCGGCCTTCCGGATCTTTCTGGAAGAAATTGGTGCGCAGGGTGGCCAGGATCGTATCGCGGAATTGGCGTATCACCCGATCTTCGGAAACGTTGCTGACGTCGGAAAGTGCATCATCGATTGTTTTGAGCAGCGCTTCGGCTTTGACCGCCCGCGCCTTTGCATAGGGTTTTTCAAAGCGCAGATAGAACAATTCCACCAACATTCGCGCCAGCCTTGGATGTCCGGAAAGCCCTTCGCACATGAATTCGTGCGAATAAGGGAAAGCGGTCTGCTGGATATATTTACCGTAGGTGCGGAGAATGACGACATCGCGCCAGGGCAGCTCAGCAAGAAGAATAAATTGATTCAAGGCGTCGCTGCCGATTTCCTTACGCCAGATTTTGACAAGCGCCTCCTCAAATTGCGGCTTGATGGCTTGCAGTGCCTGATTTTCCTGAGTGTTGCCATTCGCCACGCGCAGGCGGAAATGCAGCAGCCACATGCCTTTCTCACGATCCTTGGGCGAGACGTAATAGGTAAATTCATCCACGGCCTGGAATCCCATATTCTCCAAGGTGGGAAGAATGTCCGAGAGAGTGACTTGATCGCAGTGGTAGATTTTCAGGTGATAGGCAAAACGTTCGTCGCTGCTGCGCCGGTAGAGCTCAACGGTAATGTCTCTGCTTTCCCGAGCTTGTTCCAGCTTGTAGATATCATAGCAGGTCTGCGCCGCGCTGTATTGGTCTTTGTAGGCCTCCGGAAAAGCTTCGACGTA
>CAZXYG010000014.1:7608-11300 GCA_964644885.1 uncultured Rickettsiales bacterium | reverse complement strand
CACCCGTACGTTCTCTGCGCTGTTCGATTAATGTCTGGCGCAACCCATCCACCCAGCTGCTTGTGATATCAAGAAGCTTTTTCTCAATGGCCGCGACATTAACATTTTCTGGCGGGTGCGCGGCATCGGTTGCGATGATGAAATGCACGCGCGCAAGCAATGTTTCGCCAAGTTGCACATAATAATCCGATACCCGGCCTTGATAGGCTTGCTCTAGCACCTGTTGCACCTGAAGGCGAATCGAGGTGTTGAAGCGTTCGCGTGGAATGAAAACGATACAGCTCACGAACCTGGCGAAACGGTCATGCCTCACGAACAAACGCGGCTGCGGGCGTTCCTGCATCTCCAAGATGCCTATGCAGATAGCGAAAAGATCCTGCTCCGAGCTCTGGAACAATTCATCGCGCGGGTAATTTTCCAGGATGCTAAGAAGAGCTTTGCCGTTATGGCTGTCCGGAAGGAAACCGGCGCGCTTCACGATAGCATCAATCTTGTCGCGAATAATCGGGATGAGGGTGGCGCTCTGGAAATAGACGGTGGAGGTGAACAGGCCCAATAAACGAAATTCACCCACTACTTTCCCCGCGGCATCGAATTTCTTGATTCCGATATAATCCATATGCGCCGCACGGTGCACCCGCGCTTTGCGCGTGGATTTGGTAATTTCCAGCAGCGTGGGCTGCTGTAGCGCTTTCAGCGCCTTTGCAGGTAATCCAAGCAATCCTTGGGGGCGGAAGCCTTCTACCCGCGAACGGAAAATGCCAAGTTCCGTATTCTCCAAAGGCTCAAGCGAAAGCTTGTCCTTGCTTTCCCGGAAAGCGTATTCGCGGTAGCCTAGAAACGTGAAGTTATTATTAAGTAGCCACGTAAGGAAGGCTCGAACCTCCTCAATATAGAGCGCATCGAAAGGCAAGATGCTTTTTTCCAGATAGCGGATGAGTCCCTTAGCCTTCTCAAGAACGAGGCGCCAGTCCGCGACCGCGAAACGCACCAGCTCCAGCACATATCCGATATCGTGCTCCAATGCTTTTTGCGCGGCTGCGTCGGCGATATGCGAGATTTCTAAATGCATGATGGATTCCGGCTTCCCCTTGCTCTCCGGATCGCGCATCGAAGCAATATCTGTGATTCGGCCATCCGCGGCGCGGGTTATTTTCAGCACCGGATGCACGATTTCATAAATGCGGTAGCCTTGCTGGCTGATTTCGGCGGTTACAGAATCTAGGATGAAGGGCGAATCATCCGTGTTAAGCTCAACGACGGTGCGCTCCGAGCGCCAGCCATGTGTCTCTTCTTCCGGGTTGTATACGCGCACAAGGCGCTTGGCAGCACTGCCGCGCGGCTGAATAAACGCCAGCGCCTGTTGCGCGATGCGGCAGAGATCACCAGGCGTGGCGGCTGCTAGGAAAGCGAGGGGAGCGTGGGCATAGAAGAGCGGTAAAAACGCCTCAAGCAGCGTATCCCTTTTTCCTTTGCGGGAGGCCAATGAAGCGGCAAAAATTTTTTGCGCTTGTTTCCGGTGCTCTTCGAGCATACCTTCTATATCTTGATGAGGCTGAAAACCTATAGATTTTTGGAGATTACGCAAGCAATTTTATCATGATAAAGGAGCCGGTCTCAATAGAGAAGGTAATCGACTTCGTCCGTGCGGCGAGCCGCATTATCATGCGCCACTACGGCGAGAAGAAAACGCTGGGCATTGCGCATAAACACGATGCGTCGCCAGTAACGGAGGCCGATCTTGCCGCCAACCGCTATATCGTGGCGCGTCTGGCGGAACTGACGCCGGATATCCCTATCGTTTCCGAAGAAGGCGCGCAGAAGGAATCCCATCGGAAAGCGGTGCGGTTCTGGCTGGTGGACCCGCTTGATGGCACCAAAAGTTTTATCCGCAAGACCGGACAATTCACGGTCAATATAGGGCTGATTGAAAACGGCACGCCGGTGCTGGGGGTGGTGAGCATGCCGGTCCGTGACGAGCTGTATTACACGGGCGCGGACGGTCGGGCGTACTGCTCCGTTGGGAAGGAAAATCCGCGTCCTGTACGGTGCCGTCCTATGCCTGCGAAAGGTGTGCGCGTGGTGGCAAGCCACTCGCACCGTACGCCGGAAACCGACGCCTTTATCGCCACTTTGCCCGGCGTGGAGAAGTTGGTTGCGGCGGCAAGCTCGCTGAAATTCTGCCTACTTGCCGCGGGTGAGGCGGATATCTATCCGCGTTTCGGCCCTACCATGGAATGGGATACCGCCGCCGGGCACGCGATTCTGCTTGCTGCCGGCGGACACATGGAAACGCCGGAAGGCCAACCTTTTCGCTACGGCAAGCCGGGTTATCGCAACGGTAATTTTGTTGCGTACGGCAAACGCTAGGCTCTTTTCTTTTAGCTGAACTATGGTATCTTCAGCCTCGAAACGCATTTCCCTAAACTTCACGACAGGATTTTCCACTGCATGAGCACTAAAAAAATCGTTGCCACGCCGATGGTGTGGCTTAAAGGCGACGAAATGACCCGTTATGTCATGAACCTGATCCACGACCAGTGGATCACGCCCTATATCAATACGGAGGCGTGGGAATATTTTGATCTCTCCATCGCGTACCGCGACGAAACCAAAGACGAGGTGCTCTTTGACGCGGTGAAGGCGGGAAAAGAAATCGGCGCCATTTTCAAGGACGCTACGATCACGCCAACGTCCGAGCAGGTCAAGGAGCTTGGTCTTTCGCAATCCTACGGTTCGCCCAACAAGGTGATACGGCAGGAATGGAACGGCATCAGCATCAGCCGCGACACCGTATCGCTGCCCGGCCTTCCGCTCGGCTATAAAAAGCCGGTTCTGTTTGACCGCTATCCGCAGGGAGGACTTTACAATTCCGCGTTTTATTTTGCCAATCAGCCCGGAAAAGCGGTCACCACGTTTACGCCGGAAGGGTCGAATGCGCCGCAGATAGTGGATGAGCGGGTATTGAAGGGCAAGAATGTAATTGTGACGTTTATCACACCGGTAGATCCGCTCAAGGATTTCGCGCGCAACTTTTTCCGCCGTGCGCTTCGAGCCGGAGTGCCCGCCTATCTTGTGACCAAAAAAACAGCCTTTAAATACCAGGAAGCTTATTGGAATGAGTTCAAGACTGTCTTTGACAGTGAGTTCGCCCGCAAATTCACCGAGGCGGGCCTTCCGCCGCTTGCTCACGTGCTGACCGACGCCGCTACTATTTATCTCAATAATTGGCGTGAGGGTGGATTTGCTTTCGCCGCCCCCAATTACGAGGGCGACACGCTGACCGACCAGCTCGGCGCGGTGCATGGCTCTCCCGCGCTGGTAACCTCGATCCTGACCGGCATTTCCGATATCGATAAACGCACGATACGTGAATTCGAAGCCATCCACGGCACCGGGCACAGCGATTGGATGGAGCATCTGGCGGGGCGCAAGACGTCATTCAACCCGCTGGGGCTTGCGTTCGCGCTGTGGGGCGCCATGGATCACAGCGCCTCGCTTCATGAGGGCAAGGAGGCTGAGAACGTGCGCCGCTATACCAAAACCTCGCGCAAAGTGGTGGAGAACGTCATCGCGGATGGTGCCATGACGCGCGATCTCGCCAAGCTCTTCGGCGACGACCGTTCCTATGTAACAACTGAGCAGTTTATTGAAGCCGTGGCCAAGGGATTGGAAGCGGCATTGGCTTAGGT
>CAZXYG010000014.1:4865-7598 GCA_964644885.1 uncultured Rickettsiales bacterium | reverse complement strand
GTGGCTACGCCTCTATTTTTTGGCGATAGAATTCCTCGCCGATCGTGATTTTCTCCCGGCCGGTTTTCTCGCGCCAGTCGTTGGTATCGCGCAAGGAGTAAATGCAGCCGCAATATTCCTGCTTGTAGAAGCCTTCGCGCTTGGAGATGTCATACATGCGCGCGCTGCCGCCGTTCTTGCGCCAGTTGTACGTCCAATAAGAAAGGCCAGGATAGTGGTGCGCAGCGCGCAGGCCGCAATCATTGATCTGCTCCATATTTTTCCAGCGAGAAAGCCCCAGGCTGCTGGTGAATACCTTGAAACCGTGCTCATGCGCATAGAGAGCCGTGCGCGCAAAACGCATATCGAAGCACATGGTGCAGCGCGTTCCGCGTTCCGGTTCATGCTCCATACCCTTGGCGCGCATGAACCAATGCTGCACATCGTAATCGGCGTCCACGAAAGGAATGCCCCATGTCTCCGCGTAGCGGATATTTTCGCGCTTGCGCAACTCGTATTCTTTTTTCGGGTGGATATTGGGGTTGTAGAAAAAAATCGTCAGCTCGATGCGTTCCTTGACCATGGCCTCGATCAGCTCGCCGGAGCACGGCGCGCAGCAGCTATGCAGCAGCACTTTCTTTTCGCCGCCGGGAACCGGCTCCATGACGCCGGGGCGATTTTCCAAGATGGCCGAGTGCGGTGCATGCATCGCGCCAGAATAGACGCCTTCGGGTCTTCCAGCAATAAGAAGGTAGGAGCGGTGCTTGCCAGCCAACGGGCCGGCTGTTATGAGGGTATCACCATGCATATTTTCAGCTTTCTCATGACATTCGCCACGGTTTGGTGCGTGGTGATTTTCATCGTGCTGCCGATCGGCGTAAAAATCCCGGATAAAGTGGAAAAGGGACATGTCGCCAGCGCGCCTGAGAATCCGCATCTTCTGCTGAAACTGGCACTTTCTGTGGCGATTGCGCTGCTGATCGCGGCGGCGATAGAGTGGTGGGTGGCGCCGAAATAATCCCATTTTTCCCGTGCAAACGGGAAAACAATAGCGATTAAGGCTGATAGAAACCCACCAGTTTTTTGATCTCTTTCATATTTTTCTCGGCGATGGCGGCGGCTTTTTCCGCGCCGTCGCGCAGGACGGATTCGAGATAGCCCGGGTCCCGCTGCAGTTCGTTCATTTTCCGCGAGATCGGCGCGAGGGCGGCGACGGCGACTTCCGCCAGTTCTTTTTTTAAGCCCGCAAATCCCGAATCGATGAATTTCCGGCGGGTGGCTTCCGGGGTGGAATCGGTGAGGGCGGCGTGGATGGCGAGAAGATTAAGCGCTTCCGGCCTGTTTTCGAGGCTATGGAAGCCCACCGTGGAATCGGAAGTGGCTTTCTTGAACTTCTTGACAATGGCGTCTGCGTCGTCGGTGAGGTTGATGCGCGAATAATCGGATTCGTCGGATTTGCTCATCTTCTTCGTGCCGTCGCGCAGGGACATCACCCGCGCCGCTTCCTTCTGGATAAGGGGTTCGGGGAGGGGGAAGAAGCCAGGTGGTTGATGGTTGATGGTTGATGGTTGGTGGCTAGTTTCCTTTTTACCATCAACCATAGACCATGAACTATCAACCCACCTGTTGAACGCCCCGGCGATGTCGCGCGCCAGCTCGAGGTGCTGCTTCTGGTCCTCGCCCACGGGAACATGCGTGGCTTTATAGAGCAGAATATCCGCGGCCATCAGGACGGGGTAGGCGAAGAGGCCCAAAGATGCCTTTGAGGGGAAAATGTTTTGTTCGTCAATAACTACCTTCCGTATTTTAGAAAGAATCTCACTTTCTTCTTTTTTTGATGTACCGTCCTGAAATTTAATTTTACCTTCAACGGATTCCTTTTCTGACTTCTCTTTGGATTGCGTCATACGATTCAGTTGGCCGAGCGTTGTATGGCACCCCAGAATCCACGCCAGTTCGTTGTGGCCGGGGACGGTGGATTGGTTAAAGATGATGGCGGTTTCCGGGTCAATGCCGCAGGCGACGTAGGCGGCGGTAGTCTCAAGCGTATGCGCGCGCAGTTTCGCCGGGTCCTGCGGCACGGTGATCGCGTGCAGGTCGACGATGCAGAAGATGCAGTCATATTCGCGCTGGAGCTTCACCCAGTTCTTGATTGCGCCCAGGTAATTGCCCAGGTGAAGGTTCCCCGTCGGCTGCACGCCGGAAAAGATAAGGCCCTTGCTCATGGCGCGGCAGGGTAGCAGAACGCGCTGAAATGGGAAGAACAATTGCGGCGGCCGAGCGGCATTGGAAGTGATTGACTCACGTGATGAATATCCCTAGGATTCGGCCCTTTAGGGCGTTACAGGGTTTTAAAGTGCGCGACGGCTCCCATACACTGGCGGCATTATGGCGGCGCGGCAAGGCATTGCTGGGCTGCGAGCACGCCATCATGGGCGGCGCGATGTCGTGGGTGTCGGAGCGGCGTCTGGTGGCCGCGATTTCCAACGCGGGCGGATTCGGCGTGATCGCCTGCGGCGCGATGTCTCCCGATCTGTTGCGGCAAGAAATCGAAGGCACGCAGGAACGTACCGCGAAGCCTTTCGGCGTCAACCTCATTACCATGCATCCGCAGCTCGACCAATTGGTTGAAACATGCCGCGAGCGAGGTGTTTCGCATGTGGTGCTGGCGGGCGGCTTGCCCAGGGGAGAAACCATCAAAGCCATCAAGGATTTCGGCGCGAAGGCGATATGCTTCGCGCCGAAATCCTTGAT
>CAZXYG010000014.1:2269-4855 GCA_964644885.1 uncultured Rickettsiales bacterium | reverse complement strand
CTTCGCGCCCGCCGTGGTCATAGCCAGAAAACTGGTGCGCGCCGGAGCGGATGGATTGGTGATCGAGGGATTGGAGGCGGGCGGCCATGTTGGCCCGGTTGCCACCAGCGTGCTGGCGCAGGAAATTCTGCCGTTCATGCGGGAGAATTTTCCCGAAATTCCGGTCTTCGTGGCGGGCGGCATCGCGCGCGGCGAAGCCATCGCGGCCTATCTGGAGATGGGCGCTGCGGGCTGCCAGCTCGGCACGCGCTTCGTCTGCGCGCATGAATCCATCGCCCACCCGAAATTCAAGCAGGCTTTCATCAAGGCCAGCGCGCGCGACGCCGTGCTTTCCGTCCAGCTTGATCCTGAATTCCCGGTGATCCCGGTGCGCGCCCTGGCAAACGAAGCGAGCAGAGATTTCCTGAAAGCGCAACGCGACACGATCGAAGCATACCGGAGCGGCACGCTCTCCAAGGAGGAAGCGCAGCTTGCGATCGAG
Source organism: uncultured Rickettsiales bacterium (assembly GCA_964644885.1). GTDB lineage: Bacteria > Pseudomonadota > Alphaproteobacteria > Rickettsiales > JACKKO01 > CAZXYG01. Next base: position 4,374 of record CAZXYG010000014.1, on the reverse strand, counting down.
CATTACTGGGCCGGTGCGCTGCGCCGCGCCGTCATTGAGGGAGATGTCGAACGCGGCTCGATCATGGCGGGCCAGAGCGTGGGCATGGTTACCAAAGAGCAGACCGCCGCCGCGATCATTGAGGAATTGGTGGCGCAGGCCGCCGCCTATCTGGATCGCGGCGCGGCGGCATGAGCCACGTGTTGGATCGCGGACGGCTGCGGCGTTTATCCGGCGGCGACAGCGCCCTTGAAGGCGCGTTGCTTTCCTTGTTTGGCGAAACGCTTGAAAAATGCCTTGCGCGACTCGAGAACGCCGCGGATCGGGAATCTTTTTATCTGTCATGCCATGAGCTCAAGGGCGCCGCCGCCAATATAGGCGCGGCGCGCATCGCGGCTGTGTGCGCGGGCGCGGAGGATCGATTCGCCGCCGCGGAGATACGGGCGGAAACGCTCCGCGCTCTGCGGCGCGAAGCGGAAAGTTTCCGGGTGATGCTGGGCGCGCGCGGCGCCACGTGACGCCTTTTCCCTTGCCGCTCGCCGGTGCGCGGTGTAGAGAGATTTCTCCTCATAATGGCGGGGCGTAGCGCAGCCTGGTAGCGCATCTGGTTTGGGACCAGAGGGTCGGAGGTTCGAATCCTCTCGCCCCGACCATATAAATCAATATGTTATAAAGATAATAGCATGTTCTATATTTCTATCAGGCACCTTATAGGCACTTCCTTAAACGCCAAGTCTACCCATCATTGCGGTTATTTACGACAACTAGGTTTTACAGCCGTACTCTTTTAACATCTTTTGTTTCATCTGATCGCTTGGCTCGCCATAGCCCCATTCTAACACCGCACCATATTCTTGCGGGTTAAAAAACCCCTTATCGAGCGCTGTTTTGAATTCCAGCATCCGGTCACCTTTGACGGCGATGTAATAATAGGTGGGTTTGCCGTTCGACGTATCAATCGAAGTGACATACGTCACTACGATCATTTTCTCGGCGGCAATTTTCTGTGAGCGTGTAAGTTGCATATTTTTATCCTCCACTAAGCTACCCTTTTATAAGCACTGCCAATACCATGCTCCTCCATAGCGGCACGCAGTCTGTTCCAGGCAAGAATCAATTCAGCATTATGCCTTTGAAGCTGTCCGGAATCGTGGGTAGCATCCGCTGCGCCCCAGAATGCTGCAACTGTTTCCGCATCTTGTCTCATTTGCGGTGTAATAGCCGGATCAATAACAACGGCTGCAATTTTTTTATCCGTTACTGGCCCTACGCTTGGAGGACTTTGCCGCCCTACATTAGTGTATCCGTCCGGTAAATCGCCAACTAGATTTGCTACTTCCTTATAACGGATTGCGCTCACAATCTGCTTAACAGCTTGTGTAGCACCGTCCACGCGGGAAGTATGCTCGGAATCCACTGCGATATGAGGCAGCAGCGTTACTTTTCCTGGGAAGTCTCTTTCTAGTTCCTTGTAAGGCGCAAGAGGCCCTGTACCATCAGATAAAATATTAGCATCAACAGCTATTCCGCCCAGTTGCTTCTTATCCAAAGCCTCACGAACAGCCGCAGCATCTACTATTTGCCCACGATCAAAATTCACGATAACAGCGTCATCCTTCAAGGCTGCAATAACCTTGTCATTAACAATACCTTGAGTTCTGGGATTCAATCCCAAATGGGGGGAAAGAAAGTCCGCATCCCTAGCTGCTTCTTCAGGCGTTGCCGCCCATTTATAACCCATAGCCTCTATGGATTCTCTGTAGCCTTCGTTTGCATATACCACCACTTCCATACGGAAAACTTTTGCCAGTTTCGCCATTTCCGCTCCGATATTGCCAGTTCCCAGGATCGCAATACGCTTACCCTCAAGTTTTTCGGTTGGAAATGTTTTTAGGGCAGCCACCGTATCCATGCCGTTTACAGTCGCATGATGTATTTCATTAATCGGCAGAGTAGTTGGAGACGCATGAAGCATCGCCTTAAATGCAGACTGCGCCGTTCCTACGGTATTGAAACCAGGGGTATTCATAATAGGCGCTTCTCCGCCCTTTCCAAAAGCACCTCCCCAGGAAGGACTTTCCATGTTTCCTGTCCCCGTGCCGATACGGACACCGCCTTCCTTAAAT
>CAZXYG010000014.1:378-2259 GCA_964644885.1 uncultured Rickettsiales bacterium | reverse complement strand
TCCTTAAATAGTGCAGTGTGCGGTATTAGCTTATCAGCGGCAATAACAGCGTCATGCTGTTGAGTTGCGATAGCAGCAGGCGCTATATCTGGTTGATAAATAAAATGTATTTTTCCCTTCTCAAGCGACTCCCTATCTTGTACATGGCCTTCGTGGAATACACCCCCTTGCTCTTCAATAAATTTTCTTACCTCACTTATATCAACTGAACCATCAGGAAGGTTTCTTGTTCCTATTTGATCCACGATAAGAACCGTATAGGCTCTCTCTGGATCATCTTTTCTTATATGTGTTTCGATTGTGCTTGGCGGAAATTTCATTCCATGCTGCTCCGCCAGCAGTTCTTCCATTACAGCAGCCTTGGCACGGTTATATGCCCACTCGATATTATTGAGTAACGCTTCAACATCACTTTCTGGGCGAGTCCCGCCAATCCACATACGATAATCGCCGGGGGTACCAGGGAACGGATTAATATAGCGCGCCCTATCAAGCCCTGGCTCATATTCGTCATTAGGATGGGTAATGCCTCTGTAGTCCAGAAGCTGCTTTGCACGTGCTACGATTTTATCTTTTATTGCAACATCAGCAATCTCTATATCGTTTATCCCCAACAGAGTAACTGCTGCCCCGCGATGTTCTCTATCCGTTACTCCAAATGCAAAGAGTGGATGCTGAGGTACCCAGTTTTCTATCTTCTCACGATTGGCAACCGCACGCTCGTTAAGCGAATCAATATCTCCCACTCTCTTAAACATTTGCAGTAAATCGAAATGAGACTGAGCAATAGCCAATGTTGGGGTGGTATTGATAACGCCGCCATGCATTTTTTTCGTCTCCGGATCATAGAACGGCCCGAAATTAACGGAATAATTGCTGGAAAATGGCTCGGCAGGGTTCTTTGCTACCGCAAGACTGTTTTCTCTGGGTATCGGCCAGCTTGGATTCAGCATGTTTGCGTCAATCTGTTCACGCGCCTCCGGTGTTAAAGAAACTAAGGCCAACCCCTCGCTGCCACTCATTGCTTTTTGCGCGGGCGTAAATATATTCACTTCCCGCATGAATTCGTCTCGGACTTCCTTACTCCAAGGCATTGCTCCAAGCAGAGAAGTACCATCAATAATAATATGGCGATTTTTTGGATCACGACGACGCCATTCTAAAAGAGTTTTTATATCTTGTTCGTTATAGGTTGTAGCACCTGTCGTTTCATGTCCTACACCCACAAATACTTGTATTTCCTTCGCTTCCAGTTCGGCCACCGTAGGTACGTGGCCTTCTCTTTCTCCACACTCTACATTAGTGCTCTTATCTCCCATCGCAGAAAGCTTGTAGCGCTGTTTAATCTGGTAAGCCCAGGAACGGCGAAAAGCACCACCACCTTTTGCTTCGTCTGTTTCCGGCTCAGGCGTGTCAATAAAGACCTTTTTATCAGGATGTAGTAGTGCGCTGGTAAGCATGGTCATTGCAGCGTGGCCGCCGCCAAGACCTATGCCAAGCCATGTATCTTCGCCGAATCTGAAATTTTCATGTACTGCGCGTAAGTAATCGGCTGTCACCTTTTCCGATGGATACCCACGGTGCATGCTAGTTCTCTGTTCACCAGCAGTAACAGAGCTAATTGCCGTGCCCCGATCATCTATTTTTGGGTAATTTTCTTCATACCACGCCTCGAACTCAAAACGCCGCATACGGCGTTCAAATTCATCGGCAGTCATATCTGAAATAGGGCCTACGCCCCAGAATTGGTTAATAGGTGCCGTAGGCGGCCCGCCTGCTGTAGCAGCTAATGCATTTAAGCGTATTCTGATTAAATCGTCTTTTGAAAAATTCTGATTGTCCGGCATGGAGTTACTCCGTTAATTGCAAGCAGAGTAACCT
>CAZXYG010000014.1:0-368 GCA_964644885.1 uncultured Rickettsiales bacterium | reverse complement strand
GAGTAACCTATATTAGTTAATATCTGGTGAATAACAACCAAATTTTTGAAGGGACGGCCTCAAAAATAATTTTCCGATCAGAAAAATGTAAAATCCTCTCCTCCAACGCTGGCTATGTTGATACCCGAAATAACTACCGTATTTGAATCTCCCAGATCAATCACCGTTCCTTCCGCTGTTGCCGTCAGGTTGTCCACGTATGTCTTTTTTAGATCGGGCATGATAGCTTTCTATCCATTCCAAGCACCACATAGGCACTAACAGACAGAGATTTTTATATCCCGGAGAAAACCATCATGTCAACTAACTTACTGAAATAACATAAATAATATACTTGTGGCTATTCCAAGAAAAGGGTCGGAGGTTCA
>CAZXYG010000013.1:38195-39694 GCA_964644885.1 uncultured Rickettsiales bacterium | reverse complement strand
GCCCTGGGTGGCCAATCCCGCAGGCTTGTTGATGGCAAGCAGATGCTCATCCTCGTAGAGCAACGCTTTTTTCAACAAGCGGTCGATTTCCCGCTGCGTAACAACGATAGTACGGGTAACGGGCTTTGTTTGCCGCGTTTCCACTGCAGGCACACGAATCCGATCGCCTATCGCAAGCCGGTAATCCGCTTTAGCCTTCTTATCATTGACGCGAACGGCGCCTTTGCGTAGCAGTTTTTGCAGCAAGCCGTGCGGGATATCCGGGCGGTGCCGCTTAAACCAGCGATCAAGACGGATACCGCTATCAGCATCCGTGATAGAATCAACGCTGAAAGTCACAACGCCTGCCGCATCAGCCACAATCCTAGGAACAATGCGCTCACAGAAAGAACAACTGAGGCAAGCACATAGACCGCAGCAGCGTTTATCTCGCCACGCTCTATGAGCGTAACGGCATCGAGCGAGAAGGCGGAAAAGGTGGTGAAGCCGCCCAATACCCCTACGGCGAGAAACGCACGCAGCTCTTGAATGATAGGCAATTCCTTGACAAAAATTTCAACCAGAATACCCATGATAAACGAGCCCAGCACATTGACCGCCAGCGTGCCCCATGGAAAGCCCGCACCCATGAAGCGCCCGATGGCGGCCGTCATTCCGTACCTGGCCACCGAGCCTAGCGCTCCTCCAAGGGCAACGAAACCGATGATATAAAAATGCGCCATGCTTTAACAAAACGTTAACTATTTTCCTGTAAAATCAAAGCTATACACTAAAATATGCTGTTTTTACAGGGTTTTTTCTATGGACGCACAGGATAACGGAAAAACCAAGAGCATTATGGAGCGGTATCATGATGCAATGCGGACAACCGACGGCCACTATGTGGAAGGCGCAAATACCAATGGAGATAGCCTTAAAATAGCCGTATTAGGAGATAGTGTTTTTGCCCCCCTCCTAGATGATATGCAGAGCAATCTATCAACGAAAGGCATTCCAATCGCTCTGATTGACTTTTCTTTTCCCTGGAAAACCGCAGAATATGCGCGCGCAACAATCGGAGACGTGATAGCAAAGCGACCGGATGTCGTGGTAGTTGAGCTGGGGGGAAACGATGGCAATCCTCAAGTCATAACAGAAAATCTCTTGGGAATCATTCAATCCCTACGTAAGGAGGGCATAAAAGTAGCCGTGGTGGGCATCCGCTCGGACGACATACCTCATATGAAAGCAATGCTCGTCAATCATTATGGCAACGAAAATGCCGCGCAAAGAGCGCAAGATTTTGATGCCGCTTTTGTTAAGCTCAATACAAGCCAGCATGCTCCGGATTATTATTATCCTTCGCTATTTCAGGGACTTTCCTATCCGAAGCACTTTGGGGATAACATTCACCCCAATAAAGAAGGGCAGCGAATTTTAGCTCAAAAATTTACGGATTTTTTTGCAGAGATAGCGCTGAAAGAAGCTGCTTTAAAGAAGGGAAGAATGATTTTTCTCCC
>CAZXYG010000013.1:34785-38185 GCA_964644885.1 uncultured Rickettsiales bacterium | reverse complement strand
TTGTTTTCCCCCCGCCGTAGCTTCTCCCAATACTCTAATCGTTTCTGTATCTCACGCTCAAAACCCCTGGGAGAAGGAATGTAATAATTCCGGCGATTCATTTTTTCCGGAAAATAGTTTTGGCCGGAGAAAGCCTCCGGCGCGTTATGGTCATATTCATAGCCTCCGCCGTAGCCTTCGTTCTTCATAAGTTTTGTGGGCGCGTTAAGGATATGTTTGGGCGGCATCAGCGAACCATGCTTTTTGGCATCGTGCATTGCCGTCCCAAGCGCCACATACGCCGCGTTGGATTTGGGCGCAGTGGCAAGATAGAGCACAGCCTGTGCGATCGCCAGTTCGCCTTCGGGCGATCCAAGAAAATCATAGGCTTCCTTGGCGGCGAGCGCCTGATGCACCGCCTCCGGGTCGGCCAAGCCGATATCCTCCACCGCGAACCGCACCAGCCGCCGCACGATATACAGGGGATTTTCTCCGCCCGCAAGCATGCGCGCCAGCCAATATAATGCAGCGTCAACATCCGAGCCGCGCAGGCTTTTATGTAGCGCACTGATGAGGTTGTAATGACTGTCTTGATGCTTATCGTAAATCGGTAAACGCTGCTGCACAAAATCAAGTAACGCGGCGTGATTGATCATGTTATTTTTGGGCAATGCGAACAGCGCTTCACACATATTCAGCAAGTACCGCGCGTCGCCGTCGGCAAGCCGGAGCACCGCGTCGCGAGCTTCCGCATCCAGCGGCAATGCTTTCTTTACAAAGGTTTCGGCGCGTTCCATGAGCGCGGCAAGAACATTTTCTTCCAGCGGCTTCAATACCAGCACATGGCAGCGCGATAGCAGCGCCGAATTCAATTCAAAAGAGGGATTCTCGGTGGTAGCGCCCACCAACGTGATAGTGCCGTTTTCGACATATGGCAGAAATAAATCCTGTTGCGTGCGATTAAACCGATGAATTTCATCCACGAGCAGCAGCGTGTTTTTTCCTTGCGCTGCGCGTATCGTCGCCTGATCGAATACTTTCTTTAAGTCGGCGCTGGCATGCGAAACCGCCGAAAGCGCCTCAAAATGATATGCGCCATGATCGGCAAGCAGCCGCGCCAGCGTGGTTTTTCCGCAGCCGGGAGGCCCCCACAAAATCAGCGAAGGAATGACGCCTTGCGCAAGCTCGGTTCGCAGCATTCCGCTTGCGGCCAATATGTGTTCCTGCCCCAATATATCTTCCAGCCTTGCAGGACGTATGCGATCCGCGAGCGGTCGGTTCTTTACCGCTTTTTTAGAGCTTTCACCAAAATTCAGCGTGGGTGATTCCATGTTCAATGGCTCCACCCTTATAAACTAATGCTGATCGTCAAAACCTGCCCGCCACGCTTCACCGCCACGCTCCAGCGGCTATAACCCTTAGCAAGGAGACGCTTGAGATCACGCACCGACTCCACTTTCTCCTCGTTAATGGCAAGAAGTATATCGCCACGCTGAAGAGTGAGGCGGCGCACAATGCTGCCAGGCGTCACCTCCACTATGACGACGCCCTTATATTCCGCCATGCCGTTTTCCTCCGCCAGCGCCGGCGAAAGATTAGCAACCGTCGCGCCGGAAAGCGGGCTGTCGCCGCCTTCCAGCTTCGTGATGTCGCGCGGTACGGTTTCCGGCGGCGGAGTAAGCGTGACGTTCAGCAACAGGGGTTTCCCTTTTCGTACAACGTGCAATGCAGCGGCTTCGTTCAATTTAGAGGTAGCAATACGAAAGCGAAGCGACTGGCCGTCCAGCACCTCGTATTCTCCGATTCTTAGCACCACATCGCCTATCTTAAGCCCTGCTTTTTCCGCAGCGCCGCCTTGCGCGACTTCGGTAATCAATACGCCGACGGGTCTATCAAGGCCAAGGGAAGTCGCCAATTCGGAGGTCATGTCTTGGCCGGAAGCGCCAAGCCAAGGCCGGATGATATGGCCACCGGAAACATGGCTGTGCAGCAAGCTTGCCACCATCGTGGAAGGAATAGCGAAGCCGATGCCAAGCGACCCGCCGGATTTCGAGAAAATAGCGCTGGGCACACCCACCAGACGACCCTTCATATCGATCAACGCTCCGCCTGAGTTCCCGGGATTGATGGCGGCGTCGGTTTGGATAAAAAATTGATAATCGGAGACCCCTACCATCGTGCGCGCCTTGGCGGAGACAATACCGCTCGTCACAGTCTGCCCCACGCCAAAGGGATTGCCGATTGCGAGCACCAAATCTCCGACTTCAAGCGTATCGGCATCTTGCAATGTCAGATACGGCAAGCGCTCCTTAGGGTCGCGGATGGCAAGCAGCGCCAAATCGGATTTTTCATCGCGGAGCACAATATCGGCTGCAAATTCGCGGCGATCGGAAAGCACGATTTTGATATCCTCGCCGCCCTCGATCACATGATGATTGGTAATGATGTAACCGCGCGGATCGATGATAACGCCCGACCCCAGAGAATTTACCACTTTTTCACGTGGGCGGCCGAAAGCAAGACCACCGTCAAAAAGCTGGCTAAATAACGGATCATCGAAAAAGGGAGAAACACTTTCCTGTATCCGCACTTTGCGAGTGGCATAGATATTCACCACGGCGGGCGCCGCTTTCTTCACCAGCAGCGCAAATGACAGGTGGATCTCTTGCTGCGAATGCGGCAATACGCGCTGCTCTGCTTGCGCAAAGGCCAGAGAAGCGCTAAAAATGGTGACTAAAACGCAAAACGTGCGTAGGTAAAACATAAAGGCTAATATAAGTGCATACAACACAGAAAACAACAGCAACGCCCCCGGCAGCAAGCTCCTGGCCGCTCACCTCTCTTAACAGCCTTGGCTTTGCAAAACCTGTGGCGGCAACGCGGGTAGTGGTAGCAATGTCCGGCGGAGTGGACAGCTCCACCGTAGCGGCGCTGCTCGCTGAGGAAGGCTACGCGGTCATCGGTCTTACCATGCAACTTTACGATCACGGCGCGGCTTTGCAGAAGAAAGGCGCGTGCTGCGCCGGACAAGATATTCACGACGCGCGCCAGGTGGCGGAGCGACTTGGCATCCCGCACTACGTGCTGAACTATGAAAACCGATTTAAAGATGCGGTGATGGAAGATTTCGCCGCAAGTTATCTGCGCGGCGAAACACCTATCCCATGCGTGCAATGCAACCAGACGGTTAAATTTAAAGACATGCTTGCTATGGCGCGTGATCTTGGAGCGGATTGCCTGGCTACGGGGCATTACGTGCGGCGCGTGATAGGCAGTACCGGGCCGGAACTGCATCGCCCCGCCGACGCAGCGAAGGATCAAAGTTATTTTCTGTTCTCCACCACAAGAACGCAACTGGAATTTTTACGCTTTCCCCTTGGCGATTTAACCAAAGATAGAACAAGAATGGAAGCGCGAAGAC
>CAZXYG010000013.1:34168-34775 GCA_964644885.1 uncultured Rickettsiales bacterium | reverse complement strand
AGACTTGGGCTTTCCGTGCAGGACAAGCCGGACAGCCAGGACATCTGTTTCGTGCCAAATGGCGATTACAGCTCCGTGGTGCGGAAGCTGAGGCCAGAATCGCACGATCCCGGCGAGATCGTGCACATAGACGGCACGGTACTAGGCACACATGAAGGCATTATTCATTTTACCATCGGTCAGCGGCGGGGACTTGGCATAGCCACGGGCGAACCGCTTTACGTAGTGAAGCTCGAGCCGGAACAGCGGCGCGTTACCGTAGGGCCAAAGGAAGCCTTGGGCAGCACGGAGTTATGGGCAAGAAACATAAACTGGCTTGAGGAAATTATGCCGAATCAAGGATTGGAAGTGGACGTCAAACTCCGCAGCACGATGGCGCCCGTACCCGCTACGATTTACCATTCGGTTGAGAATGACCGTGCGCGGATTGTGCTTCGCATGCCGCAAGAAGCAGTCACGCCGGGACAGGCCTGCGTAGCCTATCAGGGAACAAGGGTATTGGGCGGAGGTTGGATTGTAAGGAATTAGGAGATTAAAACCCTGTCGTTTCCAGCTCGGCTTCGGTGTCGGCGCGGGTACGGGTGGGGTATTCTTCTTCCGTTCGCTG
>CAZXYG010000013.1:9794-34158 GCA_964644885.1 uncultured Rickettsiales bacterium | reverse complement strand
CTGCCGAACATGCAGAAATTGCTCCAGAAAATGCACAAAGGCCGCAGCACTTTCCACTGGCGCGAGATCGGCGCGGCAGACCAGCGTGGTGCCCTTGCGCTCCTTTTGCAGCAGCCCCGCCTTCTCCAGCACCCGGATATGCTTGGAAACGGCGGCCAGAGACATTTCAAAAGGCAGCGCGAGTTCGCTTACGCTACAGGATTCCTGCACCAACCTCGCGAGTATTTTTCTCCGCACGCTGCTGGATAGAGCCTGATAGACAGCGTCGAGTTCTTGTGTACTATATTTCTTAACCATGCGGGCGAATATAGATTGTTTGCCGCGGATGTCAAGCCGGGCGCTGATTCTTGATTCTAATCCCTAATGTGCCCGTTGCCCCGCACCATGTACTTGAATGTTGTCAGTTGCTCCACGCCCACCGGGCCACGCGCGTGCAGCTTGCCCGTAGCGATTCCAATTTCCGCGCCCATACCGAACTCACCGCCATCGGCAAATTGCGTCGAAGCGTTGTGCAGAACAATGGCACTATCCATTTCACGCAGAAAACGTTCCGCAGCCTGCCGGTTCTCCGTAATAATGGCATCGGTATGGCGCGAATGATGCATGCCGATGAAAGTGATCGCTTCATCCAGATTCTTTACGACTTTAACCGAAAGAACGGCATCAAGATATTCGGTATCCCAATCCGCCTCCACCGCCGGGGTGATGCGCATATCAATGGAACATGCTTTCTTATCGCCCCGCATTTCGCAGCCTTTGGCGGCAAGCGCATCCACCAGCTTCGGCAGCGCTACAAGCGCCAGCGATTCATCAATCACCAGCGATTCCGTCGCGCCGCAAATTCCGGGGCGGCGCATCTTGGCGTTGACTGTAACGCTCACAGCTTTCCGTACATCAGCGTCGCAGTGGATGTATGTATGACAGTTGCCCTCCAGATGCTGAAGCAGGGGAATGCGGCTCTCCTCAATCACGTACTGAATCAAGCCCTTGCCGCCACGCGGCACAATAACGTCGATATATTTCGCCATACGCAGCAAGATGCCCACGGCATCACGGTCGGCAGTAGGCACGAGTTGTATGGCGGCTTCCGGCAGAGCAGCTTCTTTTAGTCCGGCCTGCAAGCATTCCAGAATCGCGCACGCGCTGCGGAAACTTTCCGAACCGCTACGCAAAATAGAAGCATTTCCTGCTTTCAGGCACAGTGCCCCCGCATCCGCCGTTACATTGGGGCGCGCTTCATAGATAACGCCGATCACGCCAAGCGGCACCGAAACACGCGCAATATCCAGCCCGTTTGGCCGCTGCCAGCGCGCCAATTCACGACCCACTGGATCGGGCAGCGCGGCTATTTCCTCAAGCCCCCTAGCCATAGCCTCGATGCGTTTCTCATCGAGTTGCAGCCGATCGAGAAACGCACCGGAAATACCGTTCTTCCGCGCCGCGGCCATATCTTTGGCGTTGGCTTCGAGAATATTTTTCTGACCGTCGCGAAGCGCACCCGCCGCCGCAAGCAAAGCCTTATTTTTTGCTTTCGTGGAAGCCATGCCCAGCGCCTGCGCCGCCGAGCGCGCCGCATGACCGATGGCTTCCATCCGTTGCTGCAAAGCTTTGGTCGATTTTTTCCGTTCCATGACGCTCATAGCGCAAGAGTATAGGCCCAGGAAGGGCGGAAAGGCAAACCTAAAGCGGATCAAGCTGGCGCAGCAGAAGCATCAATTCCACGTCTTTCTGGGTAGTGAAGCCCTCCTGCACAGCCAGCGTGCCAAAAGGAACATGCCGACCCTCGCGATGCAATGCGCGCTGGAGGATGGTGAGCTTTATCTGCTGCTCCGGGGTAATAAGCCCATCCTCCACCATACGGTCGCCAATGAATCCTGGCGTGATATCCGCCGCCTTCGGCGTCCCCGTTTCCGGCCCGGTTGGTTGCTGTTTTTTTTTGCCAAAAATCATTGTCCGCACAGCGTCATGTCATCACGATGTATAAGTTCATCGCGGCCAGGAAAACCTAAAATAGAAGCAATCTCGGCACTCTTGTGTCCTGCAATGCGTCGCGCATCGCCGACGGAATAAGCCACAAGGCCGCGTCCGATTTCCTTCCCTTCCGGTGTTTTGATCACGACCGCGTCGCCGCGCTCGAAATTTCCCGTTACTTGCTTCACCCCCGCAGGGAGAAGGCTTTTTCCATTTTTGATGGCCTTAAGAGCGCCTTCATCAATGATAATTTCACCCGCAAGAGTAAGGCGGTGCGCGATCCAGTTCTTCTTGGCGCTTGCCGGATCGCCATGCGCCACAAACAGGGTGTGCCGCGCACCTTCGGCAAGCCGCTTCAGTGGGTTAGGCGCCTTGCCAAGCGCAATGACGGTATGGCACCCCGAAGCCACCGCGATGCGTGCCGCCATGATTTTGGTCACCATGCCGCCGGAGCCGGTATGGGAAAGAGGTTTTCCCGCCATGGACTCAATAACCTCGGTGATGGCCTCCACGCGCGGGATATGCGCCGCATCCGGATGAAGAGCGGGATTTCTTTCATACAATCCGTCCACATCCGAGAGCAGCACAAGCACGTCGGCCCCAATCATTTGCGCCACGCGCGCGGCAAGGCGATCATTATCGCCAAAACGCAGTTCCTCGGTAGCAACCGTGTCATTTTCATTGATCACCGGAATGACACCCGCCCTGATTAGAGTCTCGATCGTGTTTCGGGCATTGAGGAAGCGCCGGCGGTTGTCCGAATCCTCGATGCTGAGAAGAATCTGCGCCGGGGAAAGATCATGCGCGTCAAGACTCCGCCGGAACCCCTCCACCAGGCGCATTTGCCCGCAGGCGGCGGCGGCCTGCTTCTCTTCCAGTTTAAGTTCTTTCATGCCGACGCCGAGCACATCACGCCCCAACGCCACTGCGCCGGAGGACACCAACACGATCTCCCTGCCCTGTTTTCGTAATGCGGCGATATCCGCCGCGAGGCCATCCAGCCAAGCGCTATTGATCTCCCGCTCATTCGCGCCGATGATAAGCGCTGAACCGATTTTAACGACAATGCGTCGAGCCTTGGAAATAGATACCGTCATCACCGCGTCAACTCTTGAATTTGCTGATCGGTAAGGTTACCGGGAACGATCAACACGGGAATATGCAGCTTATCGCCAATCGCTTCCACCACAATCGGCAGGATGCCGCTCTTCTTTTCGCCTTCCGGCGCGGCGCCCAGCACCAACATGGTAACTTGGTTGTCTCCCTCGGCACAGATAATAATCTCCTCGGAAATACGGCCCTCGCGGATAGCAAGACTCGGCAGGATGCCCGACCATGCATGCACATCCTCCGCAAGCCGTTTCAGCAACTTCTCCGCATCCGCCATCCGTTCCGCACGCATGACATCGCCCACGGCAAACAGGTTATTGAAGTCGCTGCTATCGATAACATACAGCATTTCCACCTGGCACCCTATGGATTTTGCCTTGTAACAGGCAAAACGCAACGCCACCCGCGAATGCTCCTGCTCGTCGATGCACACCAAAAATTTCGACTGCATTGGCAGAGGCGAAATGTGCTTGTATGGTTTGGCCGCTTTTATCATAACGTAACTCCCCGATTATTATACTTTCCTGAACGCAATGCTGGCAATCCAACCAGCGGCAAGCGCCATCGCCACGCAAGAAATGCCATAAAGCAACGCATGGTGGTGTGCGGCGTCATAAAGAAACGCTTCAATGCCCGCGCTGCTTACACTGAGCGGAGTAACCTGCATGGCGGTCAGTTGGCCATCCTGAAAAAGATACACTTCCACGCTGTAGATGCCTCGCGGGATGGTTTTAGGAAAGGTAACGGGTACGCGAAAAAGCGTTTCGCCCCAGAACATCACCTCCTGAATATCGCGTCCGTAAAGGCCCGATTCCAATTTCTTGCGGATAAATGCATCACGGAATTCAGGGAGATTTTTTCCTTCCTCCCTATCATCGCTAACCAGTTGTATTTCTTTGATCCCGATGCCAAGTTCCTTAAGCAGGTGGTCATTTTTGATACGCGACAGCAACCGGCTGGACGCAATGGCATAGAAAGAAGGCACATGGTCAAACACAATGCTTTCTGTATTTGTCCAAACACCTGCAACGCGGGCCTTTTTCCGCACCACGTAAGATTGCTCCGGCCCCCGTATCACCGCAACGATTTCTCCTACATCCAACCGGGCGCCGAACAACAATATTTCAATACCGGAGAAATTATGATCAATGGTAATGCTGCGGACGGCAAGATCGGCGATAATCGGTTTGGCCGCAAACACGGGCGTGTGGACGCACAATACCAAAGCGGCGATCAGAATGCGGTATGTTTTCATGGTTCGATTAAAGTCAGGACGAAGCGGTCGTCCGGCGTAAAAAACAGCCCCAGAGCCAGCCTAAGGCAGACCGCTATTACAATAAGCGCCAGCAAGCCGCGCATTTTTTCCGCCGGAAGCTTCATGCCAAGCTTGGTGCCGAATTGCGCGCCGAACACCCCGCCGATAATCAGCAACAGGGATAGCACAATATCCACGGATTGCGTATTGACGGCCTGAAGAATGGTTGCATTGCTGGTGGTGAATATAATCTGAAACAACGATGTGCCGACCACCACCGCCGTGGGCATGCCAAGAATGTAAATCATTGCGGGGATCATAATAAAACCACCGCCGATGCCCATCAACGAAACCAGAACGCCGCCAACAACGCCAACGCCTACAGGCAGCAACGCGCTTGTTTTTAGGTCGGAGCGCGGAAAATTCGTGACAAAAGGCAAAGGCAGGTCTCTCAGCCACTGAAACCGGGCGCCGATGGGCCGCATAGGCGCAATACCCTGTTTCTGCCGCCGAATAGCGCGAGCGCTCTCGATGCCCATCATGACGCCGATCGTGCCGAGAAACAGTACGTAGGTCAGTGAAATGACAAGATCGATCTGCCCAAGCTTCTTGAAAATGGCGAATAGCCATACGCCGAAGGATGAACCGATAATACCGCCCATCAAAAGGAATAAGCCCATCTTAATATCCACATTATCGCGCTTCCAATGCGCAAGAAAGCCCGACACGGACGATGCAATAATCTGGTTGGTGGCGCTCGCAACGGCAACAGGGGGCGGAACGCCCAGAAAAATCAGCAACGGCGTGAGCAAAAAACCGCCGCCGATGCCAAACATGCCGGCCAATATGCCGCCAAGCCCTCCAAGTGCAAGCAGCAGAAAGATATTGAGCGGAAGCTCGGCAATGGGCAGATAAATAAGCATGAGGCGCTATTGCATGGCGTGAAAGATGGGGTGCATGACCGTGTCCCCTATTTTTATACCGTATTTCTTTGCTGACCCGCCAGCGATTTCCAGTACCGCCCGCGCCGGAACCGGCGAACTGATATAATGCTCCGAAAGAGGTTCCGCGTTCTCACGCACAGATACAATAACGCCATTTTCTCCGATAAACAGGATATCCAGGGGGATGTAGGTATCTTTCATCCACATTGCGAGCGGTTGGGCATAATTAAAATCAAATAACATGCCCTGGTTCTCAGGAAGATGCTTGCGAAACATCAATCCGTGACGTTTTTCCTCCCATGTGCGGGCTATCTCAATGGCGAAGGTATGTGTATCGCCAGCGACGGTACGGATATGAAGCCTATGGCGCTCCGGTTGGGGCGCTGCGGCTTTCTCTGTTTCCTCGCCCGTTGCGAACCACATCACAACAAACGCGAGAGCGACAATCCAAAATAAGGTACGGATGCTTGGCATGGTTCACTGCGCCGCGAGCAATGCAACAAGCTCCTCCCTCCCCAGGAGCGGTTTTGCAATGTGAGTAAAAGGACGCCCTGATTTCCGAAGCGCCACGTATGGTATTTTTTCCAGGCTGAAATTCATGCCAAAATTCCTCATATATTGCATCAGCGCTTCATGCTCACCCCGTTTCAGCACGTAGGGAACAAAGGGTATTTCGCGCCAAAACCCATTAAGAAAGGCGTTAAGCCCTTCTATGCTGGGATCTAGCGAAACAGCGATAAAGGAGAGACGCTCCCGCCGCGCCTCAAGCTCCGCGTTGATAAGATTGCCAGTGTTATAAGAACAAAAAAAGCAATTGCTGGAATAAATATAGACCAGAATATCATCGCCGCGTTTGAAGGCCGCCTCAATCATCGTATTGACTTCCGACGCTCCGATAAGACGAATATGCTGAACATAGTTCCGGCTGTAAGCCATGAGCAACGCTTTGTTCAAAAAGAGCCAGAAAGGAAGCCACAGCAATGCCGCTATACACAATAGCTTGATGATTGTTTTGAACATGGCGGCCTGCTATTCTTACGCTTTCATTACTTACCACAACGCAAAACGGTTGAAAAGGGAGCAAACCGTGAAAGCATCACGCGGCTTTATCAAAATGGACGGCATCGGCAATGATTTCATCATATTCGACGCAAGGGAAAAATCCGTCATATTTGATGCAGCGCAAATACAAAGCATTGCCCGCAGATCGCATCCTGAAACAGGAGGATGCGATCAAGTCATCGTTATGGAGCGATCTCAGCACGCCGACTGTTTCATGCGCATTTTCAACGCCGACGGCAGCGAGGCAGCAAGCTGCGGCAATGCGAGCCGCTGCATCGCGTGGCTGTTGACGGAGGAGAAAAGCCGAGATGCAGCGATAATCGATACATTAGGCGGCCTGCTGCATGCCAAGCGCACAGGCGCGCAGGAAGTCTGCGTGGATATGGGCATGCCGGGACTGGAGTGGGAGCAGATTCCTCTCACGCGCAAAGTAGATACACTGCACCTACCGGTCGCAAACGGCCCTCTTGAAGATCCGGTGGGTGTCAGCATGGGAAATCCACACGCGGTGTTCTTCATCCCGGACGCCGGGGCTGTAGATTTGGATAAATACGGCCAGGCGCTGGAGCGGCACTCGCTATTTCAAGAACGCGCCAATATCGGAATAGCCGAAGTGCAAGGACAGGATCGGATACGGCTGCGCGTTTTTGAGCGCGGCGCAGGTGAAACGAAGGCCTGCGGCACGGGCGCGTGCGCCGCTCTGGTAGCCGCGCACAGACGCGGGCTTACTGGCCGCACCGCTACGGTGCAGCTTAACGGGGGGGACCTTTTAATCCATTGGCGCGATGACGGCCACGTACTGATGACCGGAACGGTCTCAAAGGCGCGAAGAGGACAGTGCAACCTTTAAAGCATTAAACGGCGCTTTAATACGCGGATTCCTTAAGCCTCCGAAGCTTCACGATCTCATCCTTGATGCGAAGCTTGCGCTTCTTTAGAAAGCCGATTTTATTATCGGGATCATGATGATGATAGGCTTGCTGTATCTTTTGTTCGAGCTCGTCATGTCTGACGGATAGTAAATCCAAATGGGCAACCACGCTCATAGTTTCTTCCCCTTTTGCAGATGAACAAAAACCATACCAAAGCCTTTTAGTGATAGCTAACCGAGGGGTAAAATGCAATCGGAATAGAATGCAATTTTTCAAGTATTACTTGTAACCTCACACTCAAAAGTTGTAAAAAAGCCTTTATAGCCATTGCCATAAAATGGCTATACTATGCCGCGAATGCGCATGCAAAAAAGGCTTTTTCTTTTCCTCATCATCCTGTTTGAAGGCTATGTCGTGCTTGCCACCGAACTGCTGGCAATACGGCAGCTCATTCCTTTTGTCGGCAGCGGAACGGAAATGGTGGCGGTTGTTATCAGCGCCATTCTCATGCCGCTGGCGGCAGGATACCACACAGGCGGCAAGCGGTATAAAGAAACATTTAAACGATACAAGAAAAGCGCCGCACGAATGCCCTCTCTGCGCCGGATGCTTATCAGGAATCTGCTGACGGCGCTATGCATTCTGACTGTCGGGCTTTCTTATGTTGTGATGATGTTTTTTTTCGGCATGCTTGTTTTTTTCAACATTATGAATCCTATTATTCAAGCAAGCGTTTATTCGTTGCTTTTTCTGGTCGTTCCTACGTTTCTTCTTGCACAAACCGTTCCCCTTATCAGCAATTATTTCTCCCGGGACACGCTTAGTGAAATCACGGGAAAAATGCTGTTTTTCTCCACCATAGGGTCGTTCCTGGGAGCCATTCTCTCCACCATTGCGCTCATGACCACCATCGGCGTGCATCATACCGTTATCCTGACACTGGGCATTCTTGTGATCCTGGTATTGCTTCTTACGCGGCGATGGCATGCTTTCGATAACGTCATCGCGGTGTTTATATTCTGCATCGCCATTGCGCTTAATGGACATAGCATGATCTACGGTATTTTAGGGATCGTTTCGAATAATCAGTACAGCACCATATCCGTAAAACCGCTTGCGGAGAACAAAGGAAAGCTGCTCATGGTCAATAATTCCCTTTCTTCCCTGTACGCGCCGAATGAGAAAGATCGTTTTAAATACATTCAATTCCTGGAAAAATATTTTATTGAATCCATCAGCGCCGCCTGGAATCCAAAAGATATTCTTGTCATCGGCGGCGGCGGATTCACACTGGGGTTGGATGACCGGCGCAACCATTATACATTTGTCGACATCGACGCAGCCTTACAGGACGTGTCGGAAAAATATTTCCTCCCCGAAGCCCTGCCTGCTAATAAAAAATTTATTGCAACCTCTGCACGCGCCTTCGTAAAGCGTGAAACAAGCGCGTACGATTTGATCGTCATCGACGTGTATACCAATATCATTTCCATTCCCATGGAAACCACCACACGGGAATTTCTGATGGAAACGAAACGCCTTCTGAAACCGGAGGGCATACTGATTGCTAATATTATCTCCAAGCCTGATTTCAGCGATGCGTTCACCGTGCGCTACTATAATACATTCGCCAGCGTATTTCGCGTATTCGACCGCCATGTCCTTGACGAATTCAACCCTTGGGAAAAAACTCAGGAACGCAACACAATGTACATATTTTACAATAGAAAAAGCATGGAAGATACGACCGTCTATACCGACGACAAAAATACTTATTCACTTGACCGCTGATCGCCTGATTCGCCAAAAATTCCTTTTGTTAAACGCAGTTTCTGTCTATAAGTAGCGGCACTGGGAAGTAGGCGTTGCGTCTTTCCCGGTGTCTATTCACAGAAATGCTATAGAAAGGATCCTATAATGCGTACATCATCTCTGACCAGAAAACTGGCCGCCGCAGCGCTTATCGGCGCGCTTAGCATCGGCGCCGCCACCGCCTGCTCTCACCTTGAAGGCAAGACTGAAAAAAATAGCTGCAAGGAAAACGCGGGCTGCAAAAGCAAGCAAAGCTGCAAAGGCAATAATAGCTGCAAAGGCAATTAGTTTTTGGATATATCTCGGCTCTCTCAAGCAGCGCGCTTGGGAGGGCCGCGTCTTTATAAGCCATGAGTAACCGTTTCGGGCTTCCGAATCTAGGCTATGGGATGGGCCTTCGTCCTGTCCATTATTCCGCTATCTTCGCACAATGGCCAAACGTCGATTGGCTTGAGATCGTTTCGGAAAACTTCATGGATTCCGACGGCAAGCCGCGACGAAACCTGGAACAGATTCTTACGCGCTATCCTGTTGTCATGCATGGCGTTTCGCTTTCTATCGGTGGCACCGGCCCGCTTGACCTCAATTACCTTAGAACGTTGAAAGCGCTTGCGGATTTCGTCAATCCTCCTTTTCTTTCCGATCACCTTTGCTGGACCGGAAACGCGCATAGCAATACGCATGACTTGCTGCCGGTCCCCTATACGGAGGAAGCGCTGCAACACATCGTGGCGCGCATCCGCCAAGTGCAGAATATGCTGGAGCGTCCGTTGGTATTGGAGAATCCTTCCACCTATTTGCAATTCAAAGCTTCCGAAATGCCGGAGTGGGAATTTCTTTCCCGTATGGCCGTGGAAGCGGATTGCGGATTGTTGCTCGACGCCAATAACGTCTATGTTACGTGCATGAATCATCGGCTGGATGCCAAGACCTACCTCGACGCCATTCCAGCAGATCGCGTCGTATATGTGCATCTCGCGGGCCATGAAAATAAAGGCACGCACTTGGTTGATACCCATGAGGGCACGATCATAGAAGCCGTATGGGATGTCTATCGCTATATTCTCGGACGCACCGGCCCGGTTAGCACCATGGTGGAGTGGGATACCAACATCCCGGAATTTCCGGTAGTATACGAGCAAGTTCAGAAAGCGCGGGAAGTAGGGCAAGAAACGACTATTCCCAACCGGCTCGCGCCACAGCATGCGTCACGAGAGGAAACGCCGGACAAAAGCAGGCGTTACGGCACCCTGCTTGAAACCATGCAGCAATCCATTCTGCCGATGGAGAAAACTTCTTTGGCACCTGGAGAATGGATACGCGATAAGCCACGCTTTCCACCACGGGAGCAACTCGGGGTCTATATAAATGGCTATCGCTACCGGCTATTCGACGTGTGCCATGAAGATTTTCCGGTATTGCGGCATTACCTCGGCAATACCGCATTCAATCGCTTGCTTGATGATTACATCTGTCACCATATTTCGCGCTCCTACACCATCGCACACTATGGCCTTAAGCTTCCGGAGCATATAGAAAAGGCTTTTCTTCCCAAAAAAATCAATCGCGGTTTCGCCAAAGAGTTGGCGACGCTCGAAGCAACCATCGCGCTGATTTTCGATCTTCCGGAAACAGCGGCGCTCTCGCCGGATGCCTTGCGCGGCATGAATGAAGAAGCGTTCATGGCGATGAGGCTTCTACCCCGCACAGCGCTCAGGCTGCATTGTTTTTCCTATCCTATGAACGATTACTATAGCGCGGTAAAGGAGAAGCTAAATACGCCTCGTTTAGGGAAAAAGACAACATACCTCGCCGTCTATCGCGATGACGATCGCATCTGGCGGCTGGTGTTGGAGCAGGAAGAGCACCGCATGCTTGAGATTCTTCTTAAGGGAAAAACCGTAGGCGAAACGCTGGAAACGCTCATCGCACAGCGCGGCGGAAAAGCGAAAATCCTGGCGCCTAAGATCCAACATTGGTTCAGCCGCTGGATGAGCCATCACCTCCTATCCCGCGTATCCGGCTAAAACCGGATCGCCAAGCCTCCATCTCGCTTTTGGCATCGTATTCAACCCATCGGTTAATCCTAGCCTGAAGCGCTCCACCCCCACCCATGCGATCATGGCGGCGTTGTCGGTGCATAGCTTGATAGGCGGCGCTACAAGCCGCATGCCGTTTGCTTCGCATATCGACTCCAGCCTGCCGCGCAGGTATTGATTCGCCGCCACGCCGCCAGCGATCACCACGGTGCCAGCGGAAGGATATTGTCTTTTAAAGAGCACAATGGCGTGTTGCAATCTATCCATCATGATATCGCCGCAGGCAGCCTGAAACGAAGCGCAGATATCGTTTACCATCTGCTCCGTTAATGCACCGTCCGCACGCAACGTATGCACGGTGCGAAATACCGCTGTTTTGAGACCGGAGAACGAGAAATCGCAGCCTGCGCGCTTCACCATTGATCGCGGAAAACCGAAGCGCACGGGATCGCCTTCCTGCGCCCGCTTCTCCACCGCCGGACCACCGGGATAGCCAAGGCCAAGCATTTTCGCCGTCTTGTCAAACGCTTCGCCGAGCGCATCGTCCAGCGTGCCGCCAAGCAGCTGATACTTTCCTACGCCCTCCACAATCAGGCTTTGGCAATGCCCGCCGGAAACAAGAAGGAGCAGAAAAGGGAAGCTCACGTCATGCGTTAGGCGTACTGTTAACGCATGACCTTCCAGGTGGTTGACGGCAATTAACGGCTTGCCCAGCGCCGATGCTATCCCCTTGGCGGTCATCAGCCCCACAATCACTCCGCCGATCAATCCCGGCCCCGCCGTAGCAGCAACGGCATCCACCTCCTCCCAGCCCGTATGCGCCTCAGCCAGGGCTTTTTTGATAATCTCCGCTATATATACGCTGTGCGCCCGCGCCGCGATCTCCGGCACCACACCACCATAATCCCGGTGCAGAGCGGTTTGCGAGAGCACGATGTTGGAGAGAATGCAACGATCGCCTGTCACCACCGCCGCCGCCGTTTCATCGCAACTAGTCTCAATCCCCAGAACGCGCATTTTTTCGTGCCTTTATCGGTTGAAGTAGCTATATGGTACAGCCATGAGAAAAACGCAAGCATGGGGCGTGGTCTGCCCGGCGCAAATCCGCATCGGCACGCGCGGCAGCCCGCTTGCCGTGGCGCAAGCGACGGAGGTAAAGAACCGCCTGCTCGGCGCGTTTCCGGAATTGACGCAAGAACAGGTCACGCTGATCCCAATCATCACCACCGGCGACCGCATCCAAAACAAATCTCTTGCCGAAATCGGTGGCAAGGGCCTGTTCACTAAGGAATTAGAGGAAGCGCTCCTAGCGGATCGCATCGATTTCGCCGTGCATTCGCTGAAAGACATGCCGGATGCCTTGCCCGAAGGCATGGCCATCAATTGCGTATTGGAGCGCGAAGATCCTCGCGACGCTTTTCTCTCATCCGCATCGGAAACTCTTGATTTTCTCCCGCAGGGAGCCATGGTCGGCACTTCGTCTACGCGGCGTCAGGCGCAATTGCTGATGCGGCGGCCAGACCTAAACATCGTGCCCTTCCGCGGCAATGTCACCACCCGCCTTGCAAAGCTTAAAGATGGACGGGTAGACGCCACGGTGCTTGCCGTAGCCGGGCTCAAACGACTCTACTTAACGCCCGAAATCAGAGAAATACTGGAGCCGGACATCATGCTTCCCGCAGTCGGGCAAGGTGCGATCTGCGTCGAAACACTGCAAAAAAACGTGCATCTGCACGAAACGCTGTCCGCTATCAATCACGCGCGCACCGCGATATGCACCGGAGCTGAGCGCGCGTTTCTCAAGACGCTCGGCGGATCGTGCAAAACGCCGATCGCAGGCTATGCCTGGCTGGATGGAGAAAATCTGCACTTGAAGGCGCTGGTCGCCTCGCCGGATGGAAAAAAAACGTGCGTTACCCAACGTATAGGCGCTCCGGAAGACGCCGAGCGCATGGGTAACGACGCAGGCAAGGAACTGTTTCGCCGTGGCAAAAGTATTCTTAAGGAAGGCTGGAAATGATCATGCATTATCCACTAGACGTACTGCTCACCAGACCTATCGAGGACTCAAAAAGGCTGGAGCGGCACTTTCTAGAACGCCGCATCGCCTGTTTTATCGAGCCAATGCTGGAAGTGCGTTTTTCCGCAGAGCGCCTTGCGGCGCTTAAGGACCATCTGGAAATTAAGCCGCATGCCATTCTCATCACCTCCGCAAACGGCATTCGCGCCCTCGCCCGCGCTACGGAGAAACGCAGCTTCCTGTTGCTTGCCGTAGGCGATACATCGGCTCAGGAAGCAAACGATCTGGGCTTCGCTCATGTCATTTCCGCCCATGGCAACGTAGAAAGTCTTGTTATGCAAGTCGTAAACGCCTGCAAACCGGGAAATGGCTCATTACTGCATGTCGCTGGCAGCGTCACAACCGGCGACTTGCCAGGCGCTCTCATTCGGCAAGGTTTCCGGGTTGAACGATGCGTGGCCTATGAATCCATCGCCGCCGCCTCACTGTCGGAAGCGCTGAAGCGCCGTTTAACGCAGCGGCCTTTCACATGCGCGCTCTTTTATTCGCAGCGCACCGCCACGACTTTCGCCGCCCTGCTTGAACGCGAGGACCTTACGCCATCCATCCGTGCAACTGCTGCGCTTTGCCTCAGCGCTCCCGTGGCAAGGGCGCTTGAAACCCTGTCGTTCAGCGCGGTTCATATCGCCGAAGAACCAAGCAACAACGCCATGCTCGCATTGATAGACCATATCCACGGCTGCACTGAACCTATGAACAACCATCGTTCGCGTCATGCCTGAAACACACAGAAAACAGGACGGCAAGGTTATTGAGTACGGCCCACTGCAGTTACTCTCAAGAAAGAACTTCGCGGTAATGATTATCCTGGCGTTGTGCACAGGACTCATCGTAGGCGTAGCGCTGGGATTGAGCCTTTGGAAGCAAAGCCATCCGGCAACACCTCCATCGCCAGCACAAACGCCGCTTCCTAATGATGCATCAGCCTTGAATGCCCTGAAGGCTGAGCTGCAAACTCAGCAAGCTCAGATGAGAAGCCTATCGGAGCGCCTGGATATCGTAACCATCGCATCGAATGCGTCGCCATCCCCTCTTCCCGCTCCTGACCGCAACCTGGCGCTCCTGCTTGCCGTGATGGAATTACGTGAACGTATTCAGCTTCATCTGCCATACAACGCAGAACTAATAACCGTTCAAACCCTTGCCCAAGAGAATCCGGATTTTTCCACTTTCACCGCTAAACTTTCTTCGGATCTGGCCACGCCGCCTCCCAGTAGCGCAACCTTAAGGCATCGCCTGGACACGATCATGCAGGATGCTTTGCGCGATCCCCGCCCCGCTTTGGACGCCCTGTCGTTATGGCAACGCATCGCGCATGGTATCACCGCTCCCATTTCCATTCGCCGCATCGGAAGCGATACGCAAGGAGACTCAGCGGAGGCTATTCTCGCCCGCGCCGAGGCGGCGCTTGCGCAGCAAGATATCATGGGATTTTTGGATGATATTGAAAAACTGAAAGGCTTTTCTTCGCCAGAAATGGACGCGCTGACCGCAGATGCCCGAAAGCTCGTGCGGCTGGATCATGTTTTCAGCGCCTTCATCGAGCGTCTAACGCATGCCCTTGCTCCGGTTTCTTCGCCATATGAAGAACCGGGCCCGGCGATGCCTTCATCAAGCGGCACATAATGCTGCGGCTGTTCCTCCTTCTGTTTACCATCGGCATCGTATCCCTGGGCGCCGGGTGGCTTCTTGATCACGACGGCATACTACGCATTACCTGGCAGAACTGGCAGATCACAACCACGGTGAGCTATGCTCTGCTTCTTCTCGGTATTCTCTTCGTACTCTCCGCCACACCTTTCTATGTGCTGATTGTGCTGCGACGACTGCCGAAACGCCTGAAAACGAGGCATGAAATACGCCGCCATACAAAGGCGCTCGATGCGCTCACCCAAGCGTGGATTGCCGGTGCAGAAGGAGATACACGCCGCTTGAAGCATAGCACAGCAAAGGCCCGCAAATATCTGGGAGATATTCCGCCGGTATTACTTCTTGCGCTGGAATTGGCCCGGCAGGAAGGTAATCGAAAACGCACACAAACAGCGCTGGACAAACTTGAACGGCATCCGCAGACCCGATTCATCGCCCTCAAAGGCGCATTGGAGCAGGCAAAGGCCGAAAATCATTCCGACGACGCGCTGGCGCTTGCCCGCGAAGCCCGCCGCCTGCGGCCGGATTTATCCTACGCTGCACGTGAGTTGCTGCATCTGCTCAAGCAGCAAGAACGCTACGATGAAGCCCTGGTATTACTGGAAAAAGAGGCGGAGAAATGGTTTCCGCGCGCCCGTACGTTGGAAAAGAACACGCTGAACCGCGAGCGCGCCCTTTTGTATCTCATGCGTTCCCGTACGGCAGACCAGGCCGGAGAGCATGAGAAAGCGCTGGAATCCTCCGCCGAAGCTTTTTCCTTGCTGCCTTCCTTTCCTCCTATTGCACTGCAATATTCCCGTCTATTGCGTCAAACCGGAAAAAAACGCAAAGCCTCCGGCATTCTAAAGAAAATACAAAAAACATGGCAAAATAGCGCATGGACTTGCACACGTTGCGGCCATAGCGAACAGGCGTGGGATTTCTTCTGTTCTTACTGCAATGCAACAGATACGCTGACGCCAAAGCCCGGGGGTGCGGCAGTCAGCTTACCCGCTCCCTAAATTAATACACAAAACGAAGCTGCAAGCCAAGCACGCGCTTTTTTCTATCCACGCCGACCGAGAAATAACTGCGGTCAAACCAACTCTCATTGTCGCCCGTGTAATCCATGAGCGTCGTTTCAGCGGCAAAATAGGTCTTATCGCGCTTAAGCACGAAGGTGCGCCCTTTGCTTTCTGGATTTTTCTGGTCGGCGAAATGGATTGCGCCGAATTCCTGCAGTCCCTTGCGTTTCTCGGCAAGCGGCCTTGCGCGGCTGTTATCGCCGTCGCCCCGGAATGCGTAGCCGTGCCGATCGATGTAAGACACGCTTGAGCACGCGCAGAGAACAAGCGCCATACCCATGGCTAGAAACGGCAGTTTTACCATCGTATTCATAACTTTCCCCTATTGCCGTAGTATACCATATTTTCTCTTGCCGAGATAGTGTAACATGAATATTCACCCCATTCATTTTGCACTGCAAAATGAATTACATAACCCACTGATACTAATGAATAAAAAACCTATGGCATTCTGCCGTTTATTGCGCTATAAAATAAGTATAAAGACTTGCGGTGGGATAAGGAGAAAAATATGGCGCTCACTCACAAACAATGCGTGCCCTGTCATGGCGGCTTGAAACCTCTTGATGCACTGAAAGCACGCGCTTTATTGCAGCAGACGCCGGGCTGGGATCTCAATGCCGACGCGCGAAAAATCAGCCGTAAATTTTTGTTCAAGAATTTTGCCGACGCGCTCGCTTTCGTGAACCGCGTCGGCGCAGTCGCCGAGGATGAGCAGCATCACCCGGATATCCTTCTGGGCTGGGGTTACTGCAACATTACCATCCAGACGCATGCCATTTCCGGCCTGCATGAAAATGATTTCATCCTGGCCGCGAAGATCAACGCGCTCACGGAATGATGCTGACTGCCATTGCCTCGCCGGAGTTCGACGTAGCGCTAGACATTCGCTACGCCACGGCGAATAATTTCACTGGTATGCCCCTATACAAACGACCCGGTTGCTACCTACGGCCAGAAGCCGCCAAGGCTCTGAAGAGCGCTATTATTCTTGCGGCGGCGCTTGGGTTGCGCCTGAAGATTTTCGATGCCTACCGCCCTATCGAGACACAACGCATGCTGTGGGCGCATACTCCGGATCCGGAATTTCTCTCGCCGCCGGATACGGGAAGCTGCCCGCATTGCCGCGGCATCGCGGTCGACCTCACGCTGATGGATGGAACAAATCATGAGCTGGATATGGGCACCGCATTCGATGCCTTTACCTCCTTCTCGCATCATGGCAATACGGCAATATCGCCGGAGGCGCAGCGCAATCGCCTGCTGCTTGCAGGCATCATGGCCGTAGCGGGCTGGGATAATAACCCTTCCGAATGGTGGCATTATCAATTGTTCCGGCCCCGCGAATACCCTATTCTGAGCGATACCGAAGCCGGAACACGGCTGATATAACCAATATTGCTCTGGAAAATAAAACGGAACGGCCTTATCATGGGCCGTGTTGTTTCACTGAAAGCGAGGCGGGCGTGACCCAGGAAAATCCCTATTTCGAGCAGATCAAAAAGGATATCTCGGAGAATGACGTGGTGCTGTACATGAAAGGCACGGCGAAATTCCCGCAATGCGGTTTCTCGGCGCTGGCGGCGCAGGTGCTGCAGCGCGTCGGCGTGCAATTCAAGGACGTTAACGTGCTGGCCGACGAAGGCCTGCGCCAGGCGATCAAGGATTTCACCGATTGGCCCACCATCCCGCAGCTTTACATCAAGGGCGCATTCTACGGCGGCAGCGATGTCGTGCACGACATGTACCAGAGCGGCGAGCTTCAGACGCTTCTGGAAGAGAAAAAAATCCCGGTGAGCGTGGCATCGTAAGGGGTCCGGTGGCCGGAATCCAGAATCCAGTCAACCGCGCTATCGGCCTGCTGGGGGGGGCGTTCAACCCGGCGCACGAGGGGCATATCTATCTAAGCCAGGAGGCCATTCGCAGATTGGGGCTGGAGGCGGTATGGTGGCTGGTTGCCGCCGATCATCCCGTTAAGCCGCAAAAAGACTTGGCTCCTTTCGCCGAGCGCGTGGCGCAGGCAGAAACCCTGGCAAAGACCCATGCCGGCATAGACGTGTCCACGCTGGAGCAAGCCCTGGGTACGCGCTATACCTATGATACGCTAGCGGCCTTGCGGAAACGCTTTCCCGATACCCGGTTTGTCTGGCTGATGGGGGCGGATAACCTTGCGGATTTTTCCGGTTGGCACCGGTGGCGCGAGATTTTCGAGACAATTCCCATCGCAACGTTCGCCCGCAAGCCTTACACCGAGGCGGCGCTGTATTCCGAGGCGGCGACCACGTATAAACGCTTCCGCATCACCGGACGCGATGTGTCGCGGCTTGCCTTCCGGGAGCCGCCCGCATGGTGCTTTATCCGCATAAAACCACACCCGCTTTCCTCCACTGAAATCCGCAAAAAAATCTGGTAACGGCGCATTTCCGCTTATATACTGGATGCCGCCTGGCAAAAAAGAGCGTGGTTCTTATGATCGATACGACAAATCTTCGGCAGCAAGCTGATGATCTCAATCAGAGAGCAACGAATATGCCAACGTTTCTTAGCGCAATTGCATTGGGATTAAAACAAAAGGCCGAGCAGTTAGCGCAGGCGCTTCCGCCACAGGAAAGACTTGCAGCAGCACTCAAATTAAGTTCGCCCACAGAGGGCTTTGAACATCCTAGAAAAGCGAAAGCTATCCAAGACGCGAAACAAAAGGTTTTAAAGCACCTTGCCACAAATCTGGACCGTTATCTTCAAGCAAGAGCCGTAAAAGTAGCTGATATTCCTGGTGGTCAGGTGGAACGCTGTCGTGATTTTTTGCAGGCGACAGTATCGCTTTACAGAGCGCTTTATGAAACATTACCGACCCTCATGATGGGTAAAGAAGCAAAGGGCGAAGCAGCTCTAATAATCATAAACATCGAAGACCTGCTGCAAAGCTCCAAATATGGGCGTCTCTCTCTCTGCTTAAGGATGGGACAATAGATCCCGCGCACGTTCCGAAAACCTTAAAAAAGGATATCGAGTTGGCAACGGCGTTTCTTGAAGAAAGTATGGAAATAAGATTTGATCTTGCGCTTAAGGAAGCTATGACCCCTCATATAAAGGCGCTATAATCGGCCATGGCGAAAGTAGCAGTCATACTTTCCGGTTGCGGGCATCTCGACGGGGCGGAAATCCGGGAGGCGGTGCTGACACTGCTGGCGCTCGACAAACGCAACGCCGAGGTAGAGATTTTCGCGCCGGATATCGAACAGACGGACGTGATCAACCACCTTACAGGCCAGCCGGCGCATGAAACACGCAACGCGCTGGTGGAAGCGGCGCGCATCGCGCGCGGCAAGATCAAGGCTTTAAGTAAAGCCAAAGCCGAGGATTTTGACGCGATCATCCTGCCGGGCGGCTACGGCGCAGCCAAGAATCTTTCCAATCTCGCGGGCACGGACAATCTGAAGAATGTCACGGTGCTGCCCGCGCTGAAAAAGCTGTTGCTTGATTTCATGAAGAAAAGCAAGCCCATCGGCGCAATCTGCATTTCTCCGGCGGTGCTGACCGCCGCGGTGCGCGATCAGGCGAAAGCGCACGTCACCATCGGCGACGACCCGGATAATATGATTGCGGCGCTAGGCGGCGAGCATCAATCCTGCCCCACGCGCGGCATCGTGATCGACGACGCAAACCATATTGTGTCCAGTGCCGCTTATATGCGCGGCGATGCACGGCTGGCCGAAGTGGCGGCGGGCATCGACACGCTGGTGGAAGCGGTGCTGACCCAGGTCGCGCACCAGAAGCGGGCGGCGTAATTACCTCTGCGCACTTTGTCTCACAGACTAAATATAACGGCTCTTCGGCGCGATGATGCGGATGAAATCGCGCACGTGCGGCAGGGGGTGCTTGCCTTTCTTCATCACCAGCCCGTACTGCACGTCCGGGAAAAATTGCGGAACGGAGATGGCCTCTAGCCCAATATCCCGCCGCGCATCGTAGGCAAGGCGCGAGACAATCGTGAACCCGTCACCCTCGCGCACGAAATGCTTGTTGATCTCCCAATCGCTGTCTTGAAGCAACAGATTGGTCTCCCAGCGATAGGTTTTCACGATTTCCAGAAACATTTCTATGGTGGAATAGGGCGATGGCCACATCCGGATGAGTTCGTATTCAGCGATTTTCCCGAGCGTCAGGTTCTTTTCCTTGAGCAGCGGGTGCCCGGTGCGCGTGACCAACACCACGTCTTCGGTGCGCACATGGATGAATTCGAACTCCTTCGGAAGACTATGAACTCTGACGGGACCCGCCACCAGATGCACCTGGTCTTCAAGCAATAACTGATAGCTTTCCTCACGCACGATGTTCTTGATGGTCACCGTCACCTGCGGATGCCGGCGCTTATACATACAGACCGGCGCGGGCAGCATGTGCAGCACGGTGGTATGATTGGCTGCGATAGTGAGAAATTGGTGTTTGCGCTTGGCATTCTCGGAATAAAAGAGTGCGTAGAGGCTGTCGATCCCCTCTATATGGGCGAGGGACAGGGAATAGAGCAGCTCGCCTTTCTCGGTGGGTACAATACCTTGGCCTTTGCGGCGGAATAACGTAACCCCCAGATCCCGCTCCAGCGATTGAATCTGCATGGTGACGGTGGATTGCTGCAAACCCATACGTTCCGCGGCCTTGGAAACACTGCCCAACTGCACGGTGTAATAAAACCCGCGCAATTGCTGCAGGCGGTTGCTCTTGTAATAGAAATCCTTGGGTAAAAACTCCACCGCGCCAGCATAGCACGGCACCGCTAATCATCAATCTAATTGATAGATAATATAAATATAATCAATTGTACAAATATATATAGGATTTATAGAGTTCCAGCCATAAAACACTGGCCCAAAATATGGGGGCGTGCCGCGCCCAGAGAGAAGGTTAACGCATATGCAAGGCTTTGATCCGCAGGATGTAAAGATTGGGTACGATCAATACAATGAACCTTACGTATTGGTACGCGACCCAAATACCTCCATTTACAAACCCATTTACGTCAAGCAAGAAGATAAAGGCGGCAAAGAAAAAAGCGCTGAGCTACACATACATCTCGATTTGGAGCAATCCGATCCCGAAGCAAATAAAGCATTACTGCAAATCGGTTTCCGTCATGATTACTGCGATCCTGATGAGGTCGTTACGGGATATCAAGGTGATCCGAACGTAAAATTCCCCACTACTGCGCCGGATGCCCATTATACCCTTAAACCGAAAATACTGAGAGCAGACGGCACAATTGATCCCCACGCAACAGCATTGCAACTATTACTGAAAGAATCCTCCGTAGATGCCGTTATTAATCATTTTAAGATTCCGGGATACCGCGAAACGGAAATCTTACCCATTGATAAGTTGTTCAACGAAAAGCCTTTTGACGAGACAATGTACGAGATGCTTGTCCCCAAGGTTGAGAACGTGACGGGTGATATCGACCCTAGAATGGTAGAAAAAATACATGATTTTACGACCGGTGAAACACATGAGCGGATACTACCCGTGCGTTTCGTGATGCGGACGTTAAAAGGCCCCCCGAAAGAACCCTTCCGGAGAGGGGAATTTCACGTGGCTGCTGATAAAGGGCGAACAGATACCCGAGTATGGCGGGGTTTGTTAGCTCCCATAAGTCCCTCTACGCCTTGTATAGTAAAAGTTACAATGGATCCAGAAGGTAACCTTAAAACGCATCCTGATGGAAGCATTGCGAGAAGGGTTGACTCCGTCATGACAGTACAAGGACGTGATGCACGGTACATTGCTGTCGCAGGTCATGTTGTAGCAACCATCGCGGATGCTGTTGGCGGGTTACGCGGCGCCAGCATGAAAGTGGAGCCTTTGCTGGCTCATAAATTGTATCAAAACATCGATCCTGCGGAACAGGTGCCAATGGTGTTCCAGGATATGCTTATTGCACCACATCTTAAAGAGGTGGGGATAGAAATAGGATTAGTATTCGATAAAAACGGTATTCCTGTGCGCAAACCAAGACAGGTTGGGCCGTTTACCATGGACAATCTCAGCTATCCCACCATTGCTTCCATGCGTAAAGCGCGGGAAAAGGATGTGCAGCCGATTCTGGATAACCCCGAAAGCACTTGGGAGGCAACCGTTGCAAAGATAGAAGAATTGGAAAAAACGTTCGAAAAAAGAATTGCAAGCGGACAGTTCCGCACACAACGCGTCGTGGAAGAAGTCGAACACATGGCAACAATTAGCCTTATATCACGATGAAAATCGTTAATGCCTCGCTTAGCGGTGTAAAGCTGGAAGCGGCACAGAAAGCGCTTGCACGATTGAAGATCATGACAGAGATAATCAATGTAAATGCGGAGTCCGGGGTAAACACCTAGCTGCCGGTATTTTTGCGATGTCCCAGGAGCAATAACGCCGCGATGCCGGCGGTGAAAATCACCATCACCTCGCCCAGCGTATCGAAGCCGCGGTAGCTGGCCAGGATCGAGGTCACGAGGTTGGGGATCCCGGTTTCCGCGCCGGAATGCCGGATATAATACTGTGCCACGTGCAGATTGGCGGGTGCGCTCGGATCACCGAACGGCGGCATGCCCAGCGTCGCATAAACTAGAACAGCGCCGGTGAAACCAATTACCAGAAGCGGCAAGATAGGATGCGCGGATTTCTTTTCCTCCGTGCCGGTAAGCAGCAGCGCCGCCAGAAGCAGCAGCGTACCGATGCCTGCCCCCACCGCCGCCTCGGTCATGGCAACGTCAGGTGCTTTAAGCACCAGGTACGTCGCCGCCATCAGCAGGCTGAATACGGCGAGCAAAATCGTGCTGGTCAGCAGATTGCGCGCCAGCACTGCGCCCAGTCCCGTTACCAGCAGCAGGGTAAGAAGCGAGCCATTGACAATGGATTCCGTCATTCTTTCTTTTCCACCCTGCCAATAGGCTTAAGCCCACTATGCAAGGCGGCATGCGCGAGTGCGTGGCAGGCGGTCGCGCCGGTTACCAGCGTGAAAACTCCAAGAAGAATCAGCTTGAGAGTGACAACCCCCGGCTCAACAAGGCATGCAATTCCCAGCAGAATGAGCATCAATCCCGGCCCGTCGCTAACCCCGGCCGGATGCAGCCGGGTGAAAAAATCCGGCATGCGGTGCAGCCCCACCGCGCCGGTAAACAGGCAAAACCCTCCCAAGCCAAGCAGCAGCGATCCGATAACTTCCATCATGATTTTTCATCTCCAAAGCTGCGGTGAGTGAACCACTTCAGGAAGCCTATGGTGGCAATAAAATTAACAAGCGCGTAAATGAGCGCGATGTCGAGCAGCATCATAGCGTCGAGCAGCATGCCCAACAGCGCGATCAGCGCTACGGTTTGCCCGCCGAACGTATTAGCGGCCAGGATGCGGTCATAGGCCGTAGGGCCGATAAGCGCGCGTACGATAAGGATCGCCATACTCACGCACACGACCAGCAGGAGAGTCTCAATCATTACCCGCAAGCCTTTCTATTTTTTCATCCATGATATGCCGACACAACCACGCAATGCCGCTTTTATGTAGCGCATGCACCTGCATGGCGCCATTCTTAACGCCGGTACATACCGTACCGGGCGTCAACGTGATCGAAGCAGCGTAGACCGCTTGCCCGACCTCATTCCTTTGCAGCGATGGCACCCAGGCCAGCGTAGGAGAAATATCTCTTTCGATTTGCCACACGGCGCGGATTACCGATAAGGCGGAGAGAAACATCTGTGCAACGAGCCAAAACGCATAAGAAATAATGGCGGGTTGCAGATAAAGCGGCATTCGGTCCGGCGGCCTCACCTCTATTTTTCTTATAATGATCAGAGTCAGCGCACAGGCAAACAACCCGCATACGATAAGAAACGCGGAAAAATAACCGGACAGCACCAGCCAAATACCCGCAAGCGTTGCAAAGAGGATAGCAGACACACGCATGATGCTTTGCATTATGGAGAGGGGGATAAAAAAATGCCAGTATTTTGTTCGGTTAGGCCCATTAGCTGTGGTGACTCAAACATATTTTTTGGCTGAATGCCTTGCATTTTTGATGATAATCGAGTGTGATCCTTGACAGGAAAACAGGTTGCGCGTGTCAATCATTTTTTTTAGAAAAAAGAGTATAAAAAGAGTTTACGGCACCATTTTTTTGCTTAAGTTAAACCTTCACCGACGCAGGATTCATCATCTGTTTTTTGCGAGTTTTGTGCCGTTTCCGGCGGGATAACCCCGTGGATGGCGGAAGGGTTTTTATTGTCTTGAGGGGGGAAGAGTACGTGCCGAAGGAAGGGCCTTCGCAGAATCTGCCGTTTTCACCCGGCCAACCGGGAGAAATCACCGCCATGGAGGCGTGGCGTGTACTGGGCGCGGATATTCACGCCGCGCTTATCGACGTCAGAACTCCGGAAGAATGGAAGACCGTGGGCGCGCCCGATCTTTCCGCCGTAGAGAAAAGACCCGTATTTTTAAGTTGGATAGCGCTTCCCGGCAGCAAGAAAAATCCGCGTT
>CAZXYG010000013.1:8789-9784 GCA_964644885.1 uncultured Rickettsiales bacterium | reverse complement strand
TTTCGAAAAAGAACTTGCGGAGCGCTTTCCACAAAAAAACACACCCATGCTATTCATGTGCCGCAGCGGCGGTCGCTCGCGGCAAGCAGCGGAGGCCATGATTCGGTATGGCCATACGCACTGCCTTAATGTCGTCAACGGCTTCGAGGGAGCAGATAGCGGCAATCCATTATGCAACGGCTGGCAAGCTTCAGGCTTGCCGTGGAGGAAAAACGGATGACGCCGGAAGCTTTCCCCGCAGCGGCGCAACCTGTGGAGCGCGTTCTCGCAAAACTTAAGTTTCATTACGGCGAAGCGACGTTCAATAGTTGGTTGAAATCTTTGCAATTGCGCCATGCGGAAGGCTCGCATGTTGTGATGACCGTACCCACACGCTTCATTCGCGAATGGATTCTCGCGCATTACCTTGACGACATAACACGTTTCTGGCGCGAAGAAATGCCAACGATGGCGGTATTGGAAATCGCTGTCCGCGCCGCAGATTCAGCGGAAACGGGACGCTATACTCAAGCGCACGCCGAGGCTCTGGGCAAAGAGCAGTCACCGCTTGCCCAACCATCCGACTCTCTGGCGCCTGGCGGCAGTGACAATGTCGGTTCCGGGCTTGATCCACGCTTTACTTTTGATCGCTTTATTGTCGGCTCCTCCAACGCCCTCGCCATTGCAGCGGCAAAAAATGTGGCGCACGCCACGCAACCCCTTACGGGCACGAACCCGCTCTTTATTCATGGCGGCGTCGGACTCGGCAAGACGCATCTATTGCATGCCATCGCCTGGGAAATTTGCACCCGAAACCCGCAACGCCGGGTGGTATACCTTACCGCCGAGCGTTTCATGTTCCAGTTCATTCGCGCCTTGCGCAGCCGGGACGTTGTGCCGTTCAAGGAGCAGTTTCGCGCCGCAGACGTTTTACTTGTCGACGACATCCAATTCATTTGCGGCAAAGGCAGCACGCAGGAAGAATTCTTCCATACCTTCAACGCGCTGATTGACAG
>CAZXYG010000013.1:2701-8779 GCA_964644885.1 uncultured Rickettsiales bacterium | reverse complement strand
TTGACAGTCAGCGCCAACTCGTCATTGCCGGAAGCCAACCGCCGTGCGCGCTGGATTTGGAGGAGCGCGTGCGTTCGCGGCTGGGCTGGGGATTGGTGGCGGATATCAATCCGGCCGGTTACGATTTGCGGCTCGGCATTCTGCGCTCCAAGTCGCAACATATGTCCTGTGCCGTACCCGATGACGTGCAGGCCTTTCTAGCGCGCACTATCACCTCAAATATCCGCGAACTGGAAGGAGCGCTCAATAAAGTCGTAGCGTACGCTCAGATTATGAGCCTGCCTATCACATTGGAAAACAGTCAGGCTATCCTTCGGGATCTGCTGCGCGCTCATGAGCAGGAAATCACTATCGAGGACATCCAGAAAACGGTTTCTTGCCATTATCATATGCCGATTGCGGATATGCGCTCAAGCCGCCGCGCCAGAAATATCGCCCGCCCACGCCAAATGGCTATGTACTTGGCAAAAAAGCTTACGCCTCACAGCCTGCCCGAAATAGGCCGAAGGTTCGGCGGCAAAGACCACACTACAGTCATGTACGCGGTAAAAAGGGTGGAAAGCCTTCTTGCAGAAGATATCGCCTTCCGCAAAGACATGGAAACTTTGACGGCGCTGCTCTCTCATCCATAGACACTGTTAACCTATTGCAGTCCCGCCGCGACTGTATTATAAGTTTTTCGGCATCCGCAGCAACAATCAGTGGACGATTCCGATGGCAGCGACAGCGAAGAAACTGAAACCCGCCTCCTCCATGCACCTTACAATTGAGCGCGGGGTGTTACTGAAGGCGCTTTCTCGCCTGCAAGGCATTGTGGAACGGCGCAACACGATTCCCATTCTCTCCAATATTAAGCTGGATGCCGGGAAGGATGGTTTGCAACTCATCGTTACCGACATGGATATCACTGCGAGTGAAATGATTGAGGCGGCGGTGAATGCGGGAGGCACGTTGACCGTGCCCGCGCATACGTTTTACGATATCATCCGGAAATTGCCCGAAGGCTCGCAGGTGGAACTGCAAAGCAACGATGCCTCGTCGCAATTGATCGTCCTCGCGGGTAGCGCGCGATTCGCGCTGTCCTATCTGCCCGCCAAGGATTTTCCGGTCATGCCGGAAGGCGATATGACGCACAGTTTCTCGCTTCCATCCGCGCATTTCATCGCGCTGATTGAAAAAGCGCGTTTCGCCATGTCTCTTGAGGAAACGCGCTATTACCTGAATGGCATCTATCTGCATGTCGCCAAAGATGAGACCGGCGAGGCAGTATTGCGCGCCGTGGCCACCGACGGCCATCGCCTGGCGCGCATCCAAGAGGCAGTTCCGGAAGGCGCGGAAGGCATGCCCGGAATCATTATCCCGCGCAAAACCGTGGGTGAGATCAAAAAACTGATCGAAGACGAAGGCGGCGACATCGCCGTCGCGCTCTCTGAAAGCAAGATCCGCTTTCAAATCGGCAGCCGGGTATTGCTCTCCAAGCTCATCGACGGCACTTTCCCGGATTACGAGCGCGTGATCCCGAAAGGCAATAATACAATCATGGAAGTGAATGCAAGGCAGTTCAGCACCGCGGTGGATCGCGTTTCCACTATCTCGCTTGAAAAAACCAAAGGCATCAAACTTGCGCTTAAGAAAGGCAACTTGACGCTCTCGGCGCAGAGTCCGGAAAGCGGCACGGCTTCCGAGGATCTTGAGGTCACTTATGGCGCGGATCCGATCGAGATCGGCTTTAATTCGCGATACATGCTTGAAATGATGACGCAGATCAACGGAGAAATAGCGCAATTCCTACTCTCCGATCCCGCCGCTCCGGTGCTCGTGCGCGATCTCACGGATGTAGGAGCGCTCTATGTCATTATGCCGATGCGCGTGTGATGCCGTATAGCGAAAACAGGACTGAAATTACAGTAATCCGAATCAGTTCGCCGATTTGCGAATGAGCCGCGTGGTGCTCTGACCTTCTGCAATATCGGCGAGCAGTATCGTGCCGCCGTAACTACGGACGAAATCACCGCCCACCACTTCTTCCGGAGCATAATCCGCGCCTTTGACCAACACATCCGGGCGAATGGATTCGATCAACGCAATCGGCGTATCCTCGCGGAAAATCGTAATCGCATCCACCGCCTCCAGCGAAGCCAGCACCAGCGCGCGCGCCATTTCGTTCTGCACGGGGCGCGCCTCGCCTTTTAGCCGCCGCACCGAATCGTCGCTGTTGAGGCCTATCACCAGCCAGTCGCACGCCGCCTTCGCCTGCGCCAGCAACGAGACATGGCCGGGATGAATCAGGTCAAAACAGCCGTTGGTAAAACCAATCGTAAGCCCGTTTCCACGCCATTGCTTCACCTGGCGCAACGCATCCTCGCGCGGCAGGATTTTGCGCGTTCCGGAAAGCACATCGTGCGTAAAAAGCGCGGTTTTAAGATCGGTGCGGTGCACGATCGAAGTGCCGATCCGTGTCACGACAATTCCGGCGGCAAGATTGGAGAGATACGCCGCATCGGCATGCCCCATGCCAGACCCCAGCGCCACCGCCAGCGTGGCAATGACCGTATCGCCCGCGCCGGAAACGTCAAATATTTCCTGCGCAACGGCCGGGAAATGCGTGGCTTCACCCTTTTTCGGCACCAGGGTCATCCCCTGCCGCCCTCGCGTAACCAGCACGCACTCAAAATCATGCTGCGTCATCAGGGCGTGAGCCGCTTTGACTACTTCTTCATCCGTTTTCACCGGCAACCGCACCGCATCCGAGAGTTCAAGCGCGTTCGGCGTAATGATCGCGGCACCCGAATACACGCTGCAATCCTTGCGCTTGGGGTCAACAATAACGGGAATTCCATGCTTTCCCGCTTCTTGGATCACCGCCCGTATCAGCGCATCCGTCAGCGTGCCTTTTGCATAATCCGAAAGCACCACGATTCCCGCTTGCGGAACGATGCTTTCCAGCAAGCCTATCGCTTTCTTTTCCGTCGCCTCGCTGATAGGCGCGGCTTTCTCGCAATCCACGCGCAGCAACTGCTGCATGCGCGACACATAGCGCGTCTTGGCCGGAGAAATCCGACCGCGCTCGGTGATAAGATAAGGCTCCGCACGCTTTTCCTGCCCGATCAGGGACGTCAGCAGCGTCCCCGCGCGATCGTCGCCGATAACGGAAATAAAACTCGCTTCAGCCCCTAGGGCGATCACGTTGCGCAGCACGTTTCCCGCGCCGCCCGGCATGGTATTCTCATGCGATACGCTCAGCACCGGCACCGGCGCCTCCGGGGAAAGCCGCTCCACCTCGCCATAAACGAACGTATCCAGCATTAAATCGCCGATACAGAGAATATGGGCCTTGCTGAATATTTCCACGGCGGCGGAGAGCGCTTCTTTCTTGTGCTGCTGCATGATGCCGCCTCTCCGCCCGAAATTGGGAAGATTATTCTTGTCGGGCTTCCTGCTTTTCCAACTCTTCCGCTGCAGCCTTCGGCTTTGCGCCATCCTTGCGTTCCTGCGCCGCACGGCCTTTCTTCACCGCCATCTCCAACGCCGATTGCAGGCATAGGCCAAGCAGAACCGG
This sequence comes from uncultured Rickettsiales bacterium, assembly GCA_964644885.1. Taxonomy (GTDB): domain Bacteria; phylum Pseudomonadota; class Alphaproteobacteria; order Rickettsiales; family JACKKO01; genus CAZXYG01. The sequence goes on along the minus strand of CAZXYG010000013.1, from coordinate 5,220 downwards.
GTCACGCGGGCGGATATTTTGGATATTCCAATGCGTACGCTCGCGCAGGCCCTTGATGGTATTTTTGGTGGTGCCGATCAGCTTCACGATTTGCGCATCCGTAAGTTCGGGATAATGCTTGATAAGCCACGACACGGCGTCCGGCTTATCCTGCCGCCGCGCCACCGGCGTATAGCGTTTTTTCTGCTGCCTCTGGCTATCGATATAGTCCTTGGCGCTTTCCCTGAGCTTCAGCTTCACGGCAGGATCCTTGATGGCCGCTTCCAAATTCTCCCGGCTGAGCTGGCCGCTCGCCACGGGATCAATGCCGATCACCCCGGTGGCCACGTCGCCGTCCGCGACGCCCTTCACCTCCAGCAGATGCATGCCGCAGAAGTCGCCGACCTGCTCGAATGTCAGCGTCGTGTTTTCGATCAGCCATACGGCGGTTGCTTTCGGCATGAGAGGCAGCGTCATATCCCTAGTCCTTGCGTTGGCATTGCATGAGGGGCGTTATTCTGCTGTTTTTTCAGGCAATGTCAAGCACGGCCACCTGCCGGCTTACCACCCGCCAGAATTTTTGAACGGCGGCATTTCAGCGTTCTTCTTCCTCCCCCGCAAGCGAGGGGAGGAAGAGTGTCGGGTGGTGAGCCCTGCCGGTAGAACATGGCTGCGCCACCCGAAGCACGTAAGCGCGAAGGGTGGTGGACTCAGGCTTAAAAAGTTCAAACCTGATTTTCAAGTAATTGCGTGCTTGGGCGGGCTTGTTGCAGGCTAGCGGGATCAAGAAAGCGGCCCGAACATCCGCAACTGTATTGCATTCTTCTATACAATTATGTATACTTAAAGTGTAGAAGGAGATCCGCCATGATATATGCACAGACCAATGAACCGGTTTCGATTAACATCCGCGCCAAAGCGCGGCAGCGCGACCTGATTGACCAGGCCGCCGAGCGGCTTGGACGCAGCCGGTCGGATTTCATGCTGGAAGCCGCCTGCCGCGAAGCGGAAGGCGTGCTGCTCGACCAGGCGTTTTTCACGATCGATGCCGGTACGTTCGCCAAATTCAACGGGATGTTGGATCGGCCATTGCCGCCGACCGATAAGTTGCGTAGGTTACTCAAGACTAAAGCCCCCTGGGATAAATAATCGGGGATCAATGACTACGCTTGACTTATCACCGCCCGCGCCGCTTACGGCAGACCATGCGCTTGACGCTTTCGAATGCGGCGAGGCGTCGCTTGACGCCTGGCTGAAAAAGCGGGCAATCAAGAATCAGGCGTCCGGCGCCTCGCGCTGCTTCGTCATCTGCAATGGCGGTGTCGTTGTCGGCTATTATAGCCTGTCGGCTGGAGCGATTAGCCATGAAGCGGCGCCAAAAACGATGCGCCGGAACATGCCCGATCCGCTGCCGGTATTGCTGTTCGGCAGGCTGGCGATTGACCGGCGCTACCATAATCAGGGCTTGGGCCGCGCACTGCTGCGCGACGCTATGCTGCGCGCGGTTCATATCGCCGGCGATACCGGCGTGTTCGCCATCCTGGTGCACGCGTTATCGGAACAGGCCAAGCGGTTTTACCTGTCGCGCGGCTTCGTGGAATCGCCTCTGCAGCCCATGACGCTGATGATGACGCTGGCAACGGTACGTACGATTCTGGCCGAGCCGGATTGATACCCAGCCGAAATCGAACCTGGAGGGGTCGATCTAAGAAACAATCGCAGATCCCAAGCGAGGCAGTCAATGACGGCTTCTGCGTACCCTGTCGTATTTCTGCGTAGGCTGGTGGAGGCAAGCGGGATCGAACCGCTGACCTCCTGCTTGCAAAGCAGGCGCTCTCCCAGCTGAGCTATGCCCCCGAAATCGGCCTTTTTTATAGGCGGGCACGGCTGCAAAGTCAATGATACGGCAAAGAAAAAGGGGAGGCCGAGGCCTCCCCTTTTTTTATTGGGCGCGATCGGGCGCCGGGATTTTTACATGCGGCCGGGGCGCGGTTCCGTGCAGATCACATGCTTATCCACCTTCTTGCACAGAGTCGGACCGGCAAAAGCGGCCTGCGCGCCGCCCGTAAACACCACCGCCAGAAGCGCGAGAGTCAGGAACTTTTTCATATCATCCTCCTAAAGTTAGGTTGCAAAGAATTTAACCAGATTTTAGTAAATACTATCACAAATCCCCGGCCGATGGAAGCATAAAATACACCATATTAACATGCTGATTTATAAGAAATATATAGATTTCCTTACTGTCCCCGTAAACAAAACCGCCTGCATAGGCCGTATTGCGATAAAAATCTTAAAATTTTAACTTAATGTTAATATATTACGTGGTATAATAACACTGTTTTCTTCTGCCGCTTGTATAGGGCCAAATCTCAACAAAAAACCCATACTGGTCAGGCAGTATGGTGATAAATCAATATATCATTTCATCATTTTTTAAGGAAAGACCTTATGAAAAGCAGAATTTTTGTGGCGCTGATTGTGCTGTTGCTTATCGCCTGCGAACGGTCTTCTGGCCCCACTCAGGCACTGCAACCGAC
>CAZXYG010000013.1:0-2691 GCA_964644885.1 uncultured Rickettsiales bacterium | reverse complement strand
GACGTTGCAGCAAGTGACAGACGAACGGCCAAATGGTTTCGCCGCGTTTGAGCAGTTGCGTCAACAAGGCGGATTGAAGAAATTTTCGATCCCCTTCGACATCGTTGCTGTTTCGGGATTAACTTTCGTCAATGATATTCCCGAAGTAAGAACGACCTTATCCGTCGCAATAAGTAATTTTCTTGACCAGAGTGGCGGGACGCTGTTCTTCGACCCGTTTTCTGGGCAAATCCGGCTGCTAAACATCATCGGCGAAGACTGCGGCGGAAACGCGGTGACGGTGGCATTGAAACGAAGCGACAGTTATTTTCCTCCAAATTGGCAGGAGGTAGCTGTGCTGCAGGGCCTCCATACCGGATTTTTGCGGTTCGCAGGTGGGCATCTTCCGGCCACAGGGCCACGTCCATTTGCAGTCACATTTATCCGCTAATGCTGCACCTATCGTAACAAGGACAAAGCGGGATGATGAGGACGTAGAGTAAAAAGCATCATTCCGCTAAAGAGACGGCGAAGAAAAAGGGTTCCTGACACCCTTTTTCTCGCCCCTCTATCGTGACAGGGATCAGAAGCCAGAATAGAGGCGCCGTGACACAGCGGCTTCTTCATTCTGGCTTCTGGTTTCCGTCACAAAACGCCGTCCCATGCCGCTTCGATAAAATGCCTATCGTATTTTCAAGAGGCGAAGTAGAATCGGCAACGCTTATGCACGTTTTCATCTCATACCCCCGGCCATGATGACCGCGCCCGACGCCGCCGCCGACCCCATCGCCCTCTTCGCCCAATGGCTCAAGGAAGCCGAAGCCGGGGAGCCTGCCGATCCCAACGCCATGGCGCTGGCCACGGCCTCGAAGGCAGGCGAGGCTTCGGTGCGGATCGTCTTGTTGCGCGGCTTCGGCGAGCAAGGCTTTGAGTTCCATACCCACTACACCAGCCGCAAGGGCCGCGACCTGGAGGAAAATCCCCGCGCCGCATTGTGCTTCTATTGGAAATCGCTGGAGAAGCAGGTGCGGATAAGCGGCACAGCGGAGAAGCTCCCCGCTGAAGACTCCGACGCCTATTTCAGCAAGCGCCAGCGCCGCAGCCAGCTCGGCGCATGGGCGTCGCAACAGTCGGGGCCGCTGGAAAATTATGATGCGCTCATGCGGCGTTTGGCGGCAAAAGAGGAAGAATACAAGGGCCACGACGTGCCCCGCCCGCCGCATTGGGGCGGCTACCGCCTCATCCCCGAGCGCATGGAGTTCTGGATCAACCAGCCCAACCGCCTGCATCACCGTTTCGTTTTCACGCGGGCGGGAAAAGGCTGGAAAAAAGAACGATTGAACCCTTGATATCGCCATGGTAGTGTAACACAAGTATTACAAACGGGTTCTTGCCATGCTCAATGTGCGTCTGCCTGAAAACATCGAACGTCAACTTGCCGTGCTGGTGAAGGAAACCGGGCGCTCCAAGAGCTACTACGTCAAAGCGGCGCTGGAGAGCTACCTGGAAGACCGTTACGACACGCTCATGGCGCTGGAAGCTCTGGCAAAAAGCGGTGCACGTATTCCGCTTCATAAACTGAAAGCGCGCCTTGGCCTGGGAGATTGAGTTCACCAGGCAGGCCGAGCGGCAGCTTGAAAAAATCAGCAAGCCGGAAGCGAAACGCATCGTCGCCTATATGGAAAACATCGCCAAGAAGGAAAATCCCAGGCAATCCGGCGCGATGCTGCGTTACGAGAACTATGGTTTCTGGCGCTATCGCGTGGGCAAATATCGCATCGTCTGCCGGATAGAGGAAAACGTTCTGACTATTCTCGCCGTTCGGGTTGGGCATCGCGGCGAAGTGTACAAGCAGCCGATATAACCCTACTCCGACGTCACCTCCACGAACGCATCCTCGCTGTCATAGAGGCGGACGCGGATGCAGTGCACCTCCGGCGGGAACAGCGCCGGGCAGACATCCTCCATCAGATATTCCGCCAGGTTCTCGGCGGTGGGGTCGCCGGGGAAGTAAAAAACCGATTGCCCGGTTTCCGCTTCGATCGCCGCGCCCAACTTCCTATCCTCGATGTTGAGAATCACGTTATGATCCCAACGCTCCATGATCCAGCCGCCCAGCGTCTCGCGCAGCATGCCGAAATCAGCCACCATATCGGAATTGGGATCCGCGCTCGAAAAAGTGATCTCCGCCAGGTGGCGGTAGCCGTGCAATTGCGCGCACCTGCCGGCATGACGCATCAGGCGCGAAGCGACATGGAAAGAGAGTCTGACCGTGCAGGTACGCATGGCGCGAATCATGCGCCCGCGCCGGATGCGTGTCAATAGCGCTGGTTTTTTTCCGCAAGCCGCGTTATGTAAGAGGTATGAACCTCAACCCATTCATCAATCTTATCGCGCTAGTGCTCACGCTTTACGGCTGGACAGTGCTGATTTACGTGATCCTGCATTGGCTGCTCCATTTCAACGTGGTCAACCGCAACAATCTTTTTGTGCTGCGGCTTAACGACTTCCTGCGCCGCGTGGTCGAGCCGATCCTTGGAAGAATCCGCCGTTATATCCCCAAGCCCGGCGGCGTTGATCTTTCGCCCATCGCGCTGCTGATCCTCATCTATTTCATCAACGACGTGCTTTATACGTATTTCTACACGTAGGCTAAGAAAGGCCCTAGTTGTTTAGTCCCACTTTGTGATGGTGTAGTGTATTCTGCTCTGC
>CAZXYG010000012.1:37601-39988 GCA_964644885.1 uncultured Rickettsiales bacterium | reverse complement strand
CCGGAACGTTTTAAAACCAACCCTGCCCATCACAAAGTGGGGCTAAACAGCTAGCTGGTAAAAAGTTGCTAGATCCAAAAACGTTTGCCGATACTAATCAAGACGGAAAATTTAATCTTGTGGAAAATGCGAGGGGTGTTATAGCGGAGTCTGTTCTACAGAAGGTGTTAGAGGGTAAAATAAAGTTTGATGACCAAATCTCCTTGGAAGAATGGAGAGTGGCCGAACACGAATGTAGACAGAGAATGTCATCCCCATTGAGCGGCAAAGCTCCGTTCCTGGATCTTGATGTGTTAAGGGAGGCATTGAAGACGGTGCACGAGATCAATCAGCCTCCCGGCGCTGTTATTCGTTTTGAAAAGCCACAAAAGTCCCGCTGACGGCCTTTCGTAGATTTTACAGGCATTCTTCCTCTCCCTCCGGAAGAGGGCTGGGGTGAGGGTGGTAGACCTCAATACCCCTCCCCACGGCTCCGGCTAAGGCTCGGCTACGCCTCACCAAGCCTCCGCAACCTTCTCCCTCAAGGGGAGAGGAGGATATTGCATTGTCTCTCATAAAAATAACCGATATCACCAATGGCAACTCTCATTCTCAACGCCGCGGGGCAGGCTGCCGGCGGGCCGGTAGGCGCGTTCCTCGGCTCGGAACTCGGTCAGCGCCTGGATAACGCCGTCTTCGGCCCGGCCAAGCTGCCGGGCAGGGAAGGGCCGCGCCTCGCCGATCTGGCGGTGCAGACCTCCACCTACGGGCGGATGATTCCCATCCTCTACGGCACGGTGCGCGTGGCGGGGAATATCATCTGGTCGCGCCCGATCAAGGAAACCGCCGTTACTAGCACGGCCACCGCCGGGGGCAAGGGCGGCGGCAAAGTCAGCCAGTCGCAGACCACTTACAGTTATTCCGTGACGCTCGCCATCGCCATCGGCGAGGGGCCGATCGACGAAGTGGTGCGCGTGTGGGCCGACGCGGCGCTCATCAATCTCAACGGCGCTCCGGAAAGCTACGCGCTTTACAAAGGCACGGAAGACCAGATGCCGGACCCGGTGATCGAGGCCTATGAAGGCGTGGGTAGCACGCCCGCCTACCGGGGAGTGGCCTACGTGGTGATCGAGGATTTTCCGCTCGCCGATTACGGCAACCGCATCCCGAATTTTACATTTGAGTTGAAGAAGAGAATTTTACCATCTGATTTTGATGGTGATTCTGTGGAGAATTTAATCAAGTCCATCGTGATGATCCCCGGCTCCGGGGAGTTTGTTTACGACACCGAAGTCCAAACCAAGGTGCCCGGCGAACAGGCGGGTTCCGAATGGGCGCAGGCGGGAGGGCGCACGCGCATCAACCAGAACAACCATGTCGGCATGGCGGACGCGCTGCTGGCGCTTGATCAGATGCAATCCACGTTACCCAACGTCGAGTGGGTTTCGGTGGTGGTGGGCTGGTTAGGCAATTCGCTGGACGCCGGGGATTGCATGCTCAAGCCGGGGGTGGAATACCAGACCGGTGCGACCACGGAGCCGGATGTCTGGGCGGTGGGGAGCTTCACTCGCGCCACGGCGCACGTGATCACGCTGGAGGGAGGGCGGCCCGTTTATGGCGGCACGCCGGACGATGACAGCCTGTTGCGTTATCTGGATGAATTGAAAGACCGGGGATTCAACATTCTGTTCTATCCCATGTTTTTCATGGACGTGGAGGATAAGCCCTGGCGCGGGCGGGTGACGGGAACGTCAATAGAAGTTTCAGATTTTTTCACTAAGACAAATGGTTATAATACATTTATAATCCATTACGCGAATCTTGTGGCGGACAGAGTGGATGCGTTTTCCATCGGCTCGGAACTGATCGGTTTGACGAAAGTAAAAGACGGCTCAGATAATTTTCCGGCGGTGGATGAACTGGTCGCGCTGGCGGCAACGGTGAAGGGCATCGTGGGCGGGGGCGTGAAGGTCACGTACGCCGCCGACTGGTCGGAATATCATCATACCGATGGCGGCTGGTACAATCTCGATCCGCTATGGGCTTCGGATGATATAGATTTCATCGGCATCGACGCCTATTTTCCGCTCGGCGATGCGCCGCAATCGGACTACGACGTGCAGGCGGCAATGGACGGCTGGACTGAGGGCGAAGGCTACGACTGGTATTATACCGACCCGGAGCGCACCACGCAGGCTGATCTCGATCCGCCCTACGCCTGGAAAAATATCCAGTGGTGGTGGGAGAACGAGCACGTCAATCCCGACATGAGCACGACCGCTTGGATGCCGGAATCCAAGCCGATATGGTTCACCGAATACGGCTTCCCCTCGGTGGACGGCGCGACTAATCAGCCCAACGTGTTTTACGATCCCGATAGTTCCGAGAGCGGGTTTCCCTATCACTCC
>CAZXYG010000012.1:36907-37591 GCA_964644885.1 uncultured Rickettsiales bacterium | reverse complement strand
GCTCAGGCATGATCGAGCGCCGATTCCTGTGGACGTGGGACGCGCGGCCATTCCCCTTCTGGCCCGATTTGACGAACGTGTGGAGCGACGGGCCGCAATGGCAGTACGGCCATTGGGTCAACGGTAAGTTAGGGCTTTCAGGGCTTTCCGGGATCGTCGCCGATATCTGCGAGCGCGCCGGCCTGGAGAGCGGCGATATCGACGTTTCTCGGTTGATAGGGTTGGTGGATGGCTATGTATTGACGAGCCAGGTCACGGCGCGGCAGGCCATCGAGGATCTGCGCACGGCCTATTTTTTCGACGGCGTAGAGTCCGACGGCAAGCTGAAATTCCTCATGCACGGCGGCGATACGGCGGCGGCGATTGAAGAGGATAAGCTGGTGCGCGGCGAGAGCCTGGAAACGCTCGCCATTACGCGCATACAGGAACTGGAACTGCCGCAGAAAGTGGACATCCTCTATCTCAGCAAAACTTCCAATTACCAGACAGGCGACCAGCATTCGCAGCGGCTCGTCACCGAAAGCCGCGAGCAGGAAACCGTACGCCTGCCCATCGTGTTCGCCGATCAGCAGGCCAAGATTATCGCCGACGTGACGCTGTTCCGGCGCTGGCTGGCGCGCGCGCGTTTCCGCTTCCGCCTGCCGCCCGAATATCTGTGGCTGGAGCCGGGGGATGTGATTGCGG
>CAZXYG010000012.1:36317-36897 GCA_964644885.1 uncultured Rickettsiales bacterium | reverse complement strand
TGATTGCGGTGAATACGGAAAACGCCTCGCACACCATTCGCCTGCTGCGCACGCGGGTCAGCGAAGGCGGTATGTTGGAGATGGAAGCCGCGGCCGAGGATATCAGCGCCTATGATTTTTATCACGCGGCGGGCAGTGGGCCGGCGCTGGTGAACGATATCGCTCCGGCGGGCGAAACGCGCCTGGAGATTCTCGATCTGCCCTTATTGCCTGCGGACGCGGACCGAGGCGCGGTGCGTCTTGCTGTGGCGGGGCTGGAAAACGGCTGGCGCGGCGCGGCGATCTATCGCTCGGATGACGGCGGCGGTTCCTACGGCCCGCTGGTGAGCATGGAAACATCCGCCGCGATGGGCAACGCGATCACGGCGCTGGCCAGCGGTCCCGCGGCGGTTTTTGATGAAGCCAATGCAATCACGGTGTTGCTGATTTTCGGCGAGCTGGAGAGCGTGAACGAGCTGGCGGCACTGAATGGCGCGAATGCCGCCGTACTGGGCGATGAAATCATCCAGTTCCGCACGGCTACCTTGGTTTCTGCCAATAAATATACGTTGAGCGGATTGTTGCGCGGCAGGCTGGGCAC
>CAZXYG010000012.1:35199-36307 GCA_964644885.1 uncultured Rickettsiales bacterium | reverse complement strand
ACGGAGGATAAAGTTTCCGGTCACGCGGCGGGCGAGCGGTTCGTACTGTTGAATGGCAGCTTGGCGCGGCTGGAAATGGCCAATAACTTGATCGGGCTTTTGCGGTCCTATAAGCCGGTGAGTTTCGGCGACACCGTGGCGGGCACGGACGCGCAGGATTTCACCTATGCGGCGCGGGCGCTGAAACCCTATTCGCCGGTGCATGTTACCGGCTCGCGGGATGGAAGCGGCAATCTCACGATCGTCTGGATACGCCGCACGCGCACCGGCGGCGAATGGAGGGACGGCGCCGACGTGCCGCTCGCCGAGGAAAGCGAGCGCTACGAAGTGGATATTATGAACGGCGGAAACGTGGCGCGCACGCTTGCTTCCACTATGCCCGCGGCTTCCTACAGCGCCGCGCAGCAAACCACTGATTTCGGCTCGCCGCAGAGCAGCATTACGGTGAGGGTGTATCAATTATCCGCGGTCGTTGGCAGGGGGGTGGCGAAAGAGGTTGTGGTGTGAGTTTTGTGTTTTTTTATTTCCCCCGCGTAGGTATTATTTTAGGGAGTGCGAATAATGAAATGGATCGCCCACTTCGATCATCCCCAGGGATGGCGTTTCGAGATTGAGCGTCAGAAATTGCAAAACTTGACTCTTGGCGTTGAAATGGATGGCTTCTATTTTTACGTCTACGATCAAAACGGGTTCGATACGCACGACTACCTGCAGGACACGCTCGAAATTGCGATGGAACAGGCGTTCGAGGATTTCGGCGTGCCGTTGGATGCGTGGAAGCGTGTGGCCTAATCAGCGCGCCTTGCCGCTGGATGGCGTTTCATCCTTTGCTGCCGCTTTCAGCAGCAGGTTGGTTACGGTTTGAAGCTGAAGAATTACCGCGCTTTGCTCCTCCGGCGGCAGGGTGCGGAATTCCTCCAGCAGCTTTTTCGCTTCTTCGTTGACCGAGGCTTTGGCCGCCGGGCTTAAATCGGCGTAGGCCTCCACCACTTTCTCAGCGAAGTCATCGGCGGGCGCGGTTCCTTCCTCCGGCTCGGCATTCACGCTCGCTGCGGCGAGCAGCATAAACGCAGCGCAAAGAACAAGTAGCTTTTTCATTGTGCTAAAC
>CAZXYG010000012.1:21260-35189 GCA_964644885.1 uncultured Rickettsiales bacterium | reverse complement strand
GATATGAATGAAGAAAACATAAGAAAGCTCGTAAAGCAAGCCTCGCGTGAGGCGACGCGGGAAACGCTGAAGGGGCTGGGCTTCGCCGCCGATGCGCCGCAGGATATGCAGGCGGATCTTTTATATCTGCGGAAAATCCGCACCGGCAGCGAATTCGTGAATCTACGCCTCAAGGCCGCGCTGATCGCGTTCCTGGTGCCTACGGTGCTTTATTTGTTATGGGAGGCTTTTAAAGAGGTGGTGAGGGGTTAGGGTTGGGGTGGCTCCGGCGCATCGCCGGAATAAAGAATCTCGCCGTAATCGGCAAAATTGACCTGCTTTTTCAGTTCATAATCCCGGTACATTTGCTTAATGATTTCCTTATCCGCTTTAATGTGAAGATAGGTAATTTTTCCCTCCGGTGACTTCATCGTGCACAGCATCACGCCATCCTGCGTTTCGAGTTTCAGGAGTGGGGTGTGAGTAAGCTTCATCAGTGGGATAGGGCGATGCTGGGTTCGGTTTGGGGTTTGGCCGCAAGATCCAGGAGTCGAGGCATTTCGTCGTGTACGCCCATTTTCTGTAGAGATTTGGCCTTTGTCTCTAGTTTCTTATCGACCAATAAAACATGCGGATAAGCCTCCGGGTATGCGGTATAAAGCAACGTATCTACTTTTTCTTTAGAGGATAACTTTGCAAAGCTCGCAGGATCCTTGTCATATACCTCGCTCATCAGTTTATTCAATTGGGGTGCGTTTTCTACCAGCATTTTCCTTTGCAGGATGATGTCGGCAAGCAGTTCCAAGGGCCTGTGTTCTTCGTCGTAGTCGGCCATGTCGGATTTTGTCATTTTGCCATCGGAAAAGAATCTGCGTTGCTGATCGGCGAGGAACGTCGCCAACGGTTGTGGGCTGGCAAGCTCTTTGGTTGCTGCGGCAATAAAGGCATCCGAACGCGAAAAATGCTTTCCATTTTCTCCCAGAATGCGGTCGATAAAATGGGTTGCCTCTTCAAGCAGGTCGGAGTATGCAAAACGCTGCGCAGCGGAAATATTTTCGGCGGTGTGCTCGAAGTTAGCGAGATGCTCCGCGTTGAGCTTTATCAACAGTTGTGAGTATACCGCCGCCCCCCCTTTCTTTCTTCCGTTACCAAGCATAGCTCGATCACTCTGGCCGGATCATTGAGAAGGGTAATATATCCAGGTGGCAATTCCTTGAGAAGCAGTTGAGCGTTCCTGAGTGCTGTTGCGCTGTCTTTCCCAAATTCGGCGGAGGCGGTGGCGTATAAATTACTTCCCAATATAGAAAAATACTGGCCATTTTTTTCTACAACACTGCCCATGCTAATGTCTGTCTTTTGTTCTGGAAACCATGAGCGTTATTCTAGCATCAATGTATTAATAATTCGTTAATAAATTGCCTGATATTTCCCGAAAAAGCGCGTGTAAAGGATGCCCCTTGCGGGCGGCGAGGGGGGTGCCGCTATCAGAGGTTTCGGAGATTTCCGGCAGGACGGGGATTTGCGCCAGCAGCGGGATTTTTTCCTGCCTGGCCAGTTTCACCGCGCCTTCCTTGCCGAAGAGGTAGGTTTTTTCTCCGGTTCTCGGTTCTTCGTAGAAGCTCATATTCTCGACTAGCCCCAATACCGGCACGTTCACTTTTCGGAACATGGCGATGGCTTTCTTGACGTCGAGCAGCGCTACCTCCTGCGGCGTGGAAACGACCACCGCGCCGGAAAGCTGGAAATTCTGCGCCAGGCTTAGATGAATATCGCCGGTGCCGGGCGGCAGATCCAATATCAGGCAATCCAGGGTGCCCCAGTCCGCGCCCAGCATGAGCTGGCCCAGCGCCTTGGAGATCATCGGCCCGCGCCAGACTACGGGAGAATCTTCCTCCAGCAGCAGTCCCATCGACATCACCTTCACGCCGTGACGCATGGGTGGAATCATGCGATTCTCTCGTATGTCCGGCTTGCCTTTCACGCCCATCATGCGCGCGATGGAAGGGCCGTGAATATCGGCGTCGGCCAGCCCCGTCGCGTAGCCCCGCTCCGCCAGAGCCACGGCAAGATTTACTGCCACTGTGGATTTTCCAACGCCGCCCTTGCCCGATCCCACCGCGATGATATGCCTGATGCCCGCTACGGGCTTGGGCGTTGGCGGCTTGGGACGCTCCGGCTTCGGCGCGGATTTCTCCGCCGTGATCACGACCGTGACGGCTTCAACGCCGGGTAGCGATTGTATGGCTTTTTCGCAGGCCCGGCTGATCGCTTCCATTTCTTCTTGGCTGCCGGCGGCGTTGAGGATGACGCCCACCTTGCCGCCTTCCGCCATCACCGATGCGACGATGCCCGTGCCAACCACGTCGGCTTCCCTGTATCGCACGCGCGCGAGCGTTTCAAGCACCTGCTTTTTCATGAATGTCGACATAGTCTTGAAAGATGCTCCCTTTGCCTATATATAAACCACGTCATTCTCATTTAACAGGCTCTCATTACATATGCCGTGGGGCGATCATAACAAAGGACAGCAAGGACCGTGGGGCAGGCCGCCTTCCGGGCCGGGGCGTCAGGCGCCTGATTTCGAGGCATTGCTGAAAAATGGAAAGGAACGCTTCCGCCGGTTTTTATCAGGCGGCGCGGGCGGGAACAATCCCAGGACTCTTTTAATAGCCCTGCTGGTGCTGCTGTTCCTGTGGCTTTCTACGGGCCTGTATAAGGTGGAGCCGGAGGAAGAAGGCGTAGTGCTGCGCTTCGGCGCATTTCACCGCGTTGCCGCGTCAGGCCTGAATTACCATCTTCCCGTACCCGTAGAGCGCGTCATCAAGATACCGGTAACCACCATCAATCGCACGGAAATCGGCGCGCGCACCTCGCATCGCGGGCCGATAAAAATCGACGCCGAGAGTTTGATGCTCACCGGCGACGAGAATATCGTGGACGTCAGTTTCGAGGTGCAGTGGAAAATAAAGGACGCGGGAAAGTATCTATTCAATCTGCGCGATCAGATGGAGACGGTAAAAAGCGTGGCGGAAAGCGCGATGCGCGAAGTCGTGGGGCGCAACCCCATTACCCATGCGCTGACCGAGCGGCGCTACGAAATCGCCCAGGAGGCAAAAGGCATCATCCAGCACGTGCTGGATGAATACGGAGCGGGCGTGGAGATCGTGGACGTGCCGCTGCGCGATGCCCAGCCGCCCACGCAGGTGATCGACGCCTTCCGCGACGTGCAGACCGCCCGCGCCGACCAGGAGCGCGCACGCAACGAAGCGGAGGCCTACCGTAACGACATCATCCCGCGCGCGCGCGGCGAGGCGGAGAAAATTCTCCAGGAAGCGGAAGGTTACAAGCAATCGGTGGTGGCCAAGGCGCAAGGCGAGGCTTCGCGGTTCACCCAGGTGCTTGAAGAGTACCGCAAGGCCAGGGATGTCACCAGGCGGCGCATGTATCTGGAAACGATGGAGCAGATATTGGCCAACATGGAAAAAATATTGGTGGACAACAAGGGCGGCGGCGCGGGCGTGGTGCCTTATCTGGCGCTGCCGGAGCTTTCAAAACGCATGCAGGCGCAGGAGAAAGAGTGATGAAGCCGATCTATTGGATCACGCTTCTGGTTATCGTGGCCACGCTGTTCAGCACGCTGTTCATTGTCGAGCAGACCGAGCAGGTGTTGGTGCTGCAGTTCGGCGAAGCCAAGCGCGTCATCAAGGAGCCGGGGCTGCATTATAAAATTCCCTTCGTGCAGAACGTGGCGCGTTTCGACAGGCGTATCATCGACCTCAATGCCGATCCGGAAGAAGTGATTGCATCCGACCAGAAGCGCCTGATCGTGGATGCGTTCGCCAAGTACCGCATTATCAATCCGCTCCAATTCTATCAAACCGTGCGCACCGAGGCGAAAATGCAGGAGCGCCTGAATGCCATACTTCAGGCCCGTTTGCGCGGGGTTCTTGGCAGCCACCCGCTCTCGGCGCTGCTTACCGATCAGCGCGTGAAGATTATGGCGACGATACGGGATAATATCACCAAGGAAGCGGCGGCTTTCGGCATTGAGGTGGTGGATGTGCGCATCATGCGCGCCGACCTGCCAAGCAATAACAGCCAGGCCATTTTCCTGCGCATGCAGACCGAACGCGCCCGCGAGGCCAAGGAATTCCGCGCCAAGGGCGCGGAGGAGGGGCAGCGTATCACGGCGCGCGCCGACCGCGATAAAGCGGTGCTATTGGCTGAGGCCAGGAAAAAGTCCGAAATACTGCGCGGCGAGGGCGATGGTGACGCCACGCGCATCTTTGCCGAAGCATTCGGGCGCGACCCGGCGTTCTTCGATTTTTACCGCACCATGCAGGCCTACCGCGCTACGCTGAACAAGGAAAATACGCGCATGGTGCTTTCGCCGGATAGCGGTTTCTTGAGACACTTCACGAGCGAGGGAGGGGAGGGAAATTAACGTATGAGCATGAGCGTACGGCGCCTTGCCTATGTGGCGGCAGCATTTATCGTTTTTCATCTTCCTTTTGCCGCCTACGCCCGTACCGCGCCGGAAAGTTTCGCCGATATTATCGGCAAGCTGACTCCGGCGGTGGTGAACATCGCCACCAGCCAGTCGGTGTCGGCCAAGAATATGGGTTCGCCCTTCAATGATTTACCGCCGGGCCACCCGTTCGAGGGCTTTGAAGATTTTTTCGAGCAGTTCAAGGAAAATTACGGCGACACGGATCAAAAGCTGACATCGCTCGGTTCCGGCTTCATTATTGATTCCGAGGGCTTTATCGTCACCAACTATCATGTGATCGAGAATGCCGAGGAAATTACCGTGCAGCTTAACGACAACAGCCGGCATGACGCGAAATTGGTGGGCAGCGATAAAAAATCCGATATCGCCGTCTTGAAAATCGAGGCGGGAAAAGAGCTTCCAGCCGTCACCTTCGGTGATTCGAGCGAGTCGCGGGTGGGCGATTGGGTGCTCGCCATCGGCAATCCCTTCGGATTAGGCGGCACGGTTACGGCGGGCATTATTTCCGCCACGTCGCGTGACATCAACTCCGGTCCGTTCGATGATTACATCCAGACCGACGCCGCCATTAATCGCGGCAATTCCGGCGGGCCGATGTTCAATCTCGACGGCGAGGTAATCGGCATCAACACCGCGATCTTCTCGCCGATGGGCGTGGGCAATATCGGCATCGGCTTCGCCGTGCCTTCGAACATGGCGCAACCGGTCATCGCGCAGCTCAGGAAAGGCCAGAAAGTACGGCGCGGTTGGCTGGGCGTCAAAATCCAGACCATCACCGACGATCTGGCTGAAGGGCTGGGCATCAAGGAAGCCAAGGGCGCGCTGGTTTCCGAGGTGATGCCGGATAGCCCGGCGGCGAAGGCGGGTATCGTGAGCGGCGATGTCGTTCTTTCCTTCGACGGCAAGGAAGTGTCGGAGATGCGTCGGCTGCCGCGCATCGTCGCGGAAACGCCGGTCGGCAAGACCGTCGAGGTTGAGGTGCTGCGAAACGGTGCCGAGAAAACCATGAAAGTGCAGGTAGCCGAGATGCAGGATGAAGAAGAAACCGAACAGGCCGGGATAGTGGATGAAGAGGGTGAGAGCAAGCATGCGCTGCTCGGGCTTCACCTTAAGCCGCTGACGACTGAAAACCGCAAGCAGTACGGCATCCCGGACGATGCGGCGGGACTTGTGGTGACAGGGATGAACCGCCGCAGCGCTGCAAGCGAGAAAGGCATTCACCGCGGCGATGTGGTGCGTGAAATCAATCAGCAAAAAGTGAAAAGCCTGCAGCAGGCGAAGGAAGCCATTGAAAAAGCGAAGAAAGATAGCCGCTCCTCGGTGCTTCTGTTAGTGCAGCGCCATGACGATGCCTTGTTCGTGGCGTTGCCGGTGGAAGAGAAGAGAAAGAAGGAATAGGGTTAAGGAAGAGATAAGCGGCGCCCTTTCCCTTATCGTTTACTCTTTATGCAAATAGCCGAAAGCTGCCTCCCGTAGTCGCTCTCGCCCCGGTGGCAGGCACGGCGATAGCTGAAGAATGTTTCTGCCTCCGCGTATGTATCCGAGCGGATGGTTTCGATAGCCTGAAGATCTAATTTCTTCATCTGGCTGATAATATATCCATGCAGATCAAATAAATATTTTTCTTTATTTGCGTTTTTCATGAAGAAATTGACATTGGCGCGGTCAGCGTTCTCGAACGTATCGAAGAAATCCTGCCCTACTTCGTAGGAATTCTTGGTGATGCAAGGGCCGATGCAGGCAACGATATTCGATGCGCCCAGCGCGCACATGGCTTTCACCGTATTCTGCATGATGCCGCCCAGTGCGCCTTTCCAGCCCGCATGCGCCGCGCCGACGATGGGTTTGTCGCGGTCGGCGAATAATACCGGCGCGCAATCCGCGGTGAGAATGCCAAGCGCAATGCCGGGCGTGCGCGTCACCATCGCGTCGGCCTTTATCTGGTGATTGGCCGCCCAAGGCCTTTCAACCGTTACCACGGTATTGCTGTGTATCTGATAGAGCGTGCAAAGATTCACGTCTGTTTTGTCGAGATGCCGCAGTGCGCGGACTCGGTTTTCGCGCACGGATGCAGGATCGTCTCCGGAGCCGTGACCGCAGTTGAGCGCGGCGTAGATGCCTTCGCTCACGCCGCCTTGCCTGCCGAAAAAGGCGTGGCGCGTATGAGGAACGGCGGCAAGGCCGGAAGAGGTGAAAGCGTGCATTGCAGCACCACATAACGCGGCAGGAGGAGAATGACAAGGTTTAAAAATCCTATTGCTTTCCATCGTGCTTTCCTATGTAAAGGAAGCGAATGTGCGCGCGATTCATTCCAGTATTATTGACCGCTTATCTGCTGGGGGCGCTGCTTCCGTTTTTCACGGAATCCGCGGTAGCGAATGTACCCGGCGGCGCGATTCTCATCTGTACTCCGAATGGCGCTAAAATCGTTGATCCCGCAACCGGGGAAGAACGCCGTATCGTTCACCGTGGGCATCAATGCTGCTGCCCTCTTTCCGGCGGAAAAGATATTGCGCTGGCCGTTCACGGCATCCCTCTTGCAGGCGGCGCTTATGAAATTTTCCGCGCGACATTGCTGGGAGATGCATTATTCCGGGACGTTTTTTCCTATAAAGTTTCTTCTCCGCGCGCGCCGCCGGCATCCCTCTTGCCCTAACTCGTTTTAGGCCGCCTCCCTTGAGGGGAGCGGATGGTTTATTGTCATAAAAGAGGTTTATCATGAAGAAGTATCTTGCGTTCGCAGGCGCGGTTTCCTGCATGCTCGGCATCGGCGTGCACGCCCATGATCATGGCGGGGCGAATATTCCCGAAGGTGTCAGCTTGGGTGGATTTTTAGATTTCCAGGGCGGCTACGCCGGCCAGGATATCGCGCGCGACGGCAGGCGGGAAACCACGCTCCTGAACGACACCGAAATTCATATTCGACTATCGCGCACGGCGGAATCCGGCTGGCGCTACGGCGGGGTGGTGGAGCTGGAGGCGGATGTTACGGAGGATTTTCGCGATGAAGGCCTGAACGCCGATAAAACCTACGTGTTCGCGGAAGGGAGTTTCGGCAGGCTGGAGGCGGGCGCTAACAGCGATGCCGGTCACAGGCTGCAAGTGGACGCGGCCACGTTCGCGCGCGCCACGGGCGGCATTCATGGCGACTGGTTTTATTATGTATTTTTTCCGGCGGAACCGGGCGGCGGACATCATGCCGGGCACGGCAGTTTCCTGCATTCCCCGTCGCTGCCGCTGCATCACGCGCATGGCGCGGCGGAGGATGCCGCGAAACTGTCGTATTTCACGCCGAAATACCGGGGGGCGCAGGCGGGTGTGAGTTTTATTCCCGATAGCGGCGATTCGGGCACGGCCTCCGGCTTCAGCGGCAAGACCGGCCACCGCGATTTCAACGACGTGCTCAACGGCGGCGTTTCTTACGCAGGCGAAAGCGGTGGCCTTGGTTACCGCGCAAGCCTCACCTGGGAAACGGGGCGTTCGGAAATACCGGGCCACGAGAATCTCGGCGCCTGGGCGGCGGGGCTAAGCCTGGATTATGCCGGATTTACCATAGGCGGCTCTTACGGCGACTGGAACAAAAGCGTAAGCCACATCGCGCCGGGTAATGCTTCGGCGCATTACACCACGCTGGGCGTTGGGTATAGCGTGGATAACGCCGGGTTGAGTCTCACCTGGTTCAGCAGCGAATATCAGCGCAATGAAACCGAGGTGATCTCGCTGGGCGCGGATATCACGCCGCTGCCGGGCCTCACGCCTTACGTGGAGATAGCAAAGATAAATCTGGATGCCGGCAACTCCGCGATTCAGGATAACGAGGCTATGGTGGCGCTCGCGGGAGTGCAGGTGGGGTTCTGAGCATTTTTGACTGGCCATGCAACTCCACCTCTTCCTCAAGGCGAGGGGGTAAGTTTCAATTCAATTAAAAGCTTTCGTAATTATCCCCTTGACGTATGTTACGGTATCTCCTATAATGAGGGCATAGGAGAAAAGAACCATGAAAACCGTAAACGTCCAAGACTTTTTCAAACTGTTTTCCAGTGATGATGCGTGTCTTGAACACCTGTTTGAAACGCGCTTTGGGAGTGATTTGCAATGCCCGAAATGCGGGGAAGTAGGAAAGTTTCGCAGACTTGCAAAGCTGCCTGCCTATACCTGCAACTGCGGCAATCACATTCACCCGATGGTAGGGACTCCGTTTGAAGATTCGCGGACTCCGCTGCAAAAGTGGTTTTACGCGATGTACCTGTTTACCACGTCCCGGCATGGTGTCCCGGCCAAGGAACTGCAAAGGCAACTCGGAGTCACCTATAAATGCGCGTGGCGCATGGGGCATCAAATCCGCAAGTATATGGGCTTGGTTGATGGTAACAGCCCTCTTTCCGGCACGGTGGAAGCGGACGAAACCATGATAGGCGGCAAGCGCCCCGGTAAACGCGGACGCGGTGCCGCTGGTAAAACGGTTGTGTTTGGTATGCTCGAAAAGGCCGGGGAAGTAATGACGCATATCGTTCCTAACGTGCGCCGGAATACCCTGTATCCGCTTATCGAGAGCAACGTCGAAAAAGGTTCCACCATGCACACGGACGAATTGCGTTCCTACATGACGCTGGATAGCAAAGGGTACGCGCATGAAACGGTGAATCACGGTTCCGGCGAGTATGTCCGGGGCAGCGTGCATGTGAACGGGCTGGAAGGCTTTTGGAGCCTCGTGCAACGCTCTATTAGAGGTACGCATATTCATGTTTCCGGTAAGCATATGGCAAGCTACCTTGGCGAATTTGAATACAGATACAACATGCGGAAAACTCCCGGCCTCATGCTTCACCGCCTTTTGGCTTCTTTCTAGGCTTGCCGCCCGTCATAGCGGCGAACAGACGGTTGAAACGCCCCTTGTCAGCTTCCGAGGGATGCTCTTTGGCAAAACGCTCTAGCTTGTTCATCTTACGCGCTTCTTCCAGGCTTAGGTATCTACCGTGGGACATTAATCGTGTCCTGTGTAGTCAATTCTTACTCTTCCAGAGCTTCCAAACAGCTCTAAGAATATCAATGAGAATTCCCCTCCCATACTGTTATCCATTGCCTTTTTTACTTGAACGTCATGCGATAAAGAACTGACTCTAGTTGTTGTAAGTCCTTTTATTGGCTTATTGAAGCGGACAGCTATGAGATAGCCTGTTATCGTATTTACATCCCGCATTGTGAACTGTGTAGTATTCAATGTTTTCTCGATTAATAGCCTCAAAATCTCCCATATTGTTTTTTTCCAACTCGATGTAGGCTGTAACATCAGCAGATGGCGCGTTACCAGGAAGAAACGTGTTTTTGGCAAAAGACGTTATGCCTAATGATAGGAACAAGAGCGTTAGTACAAGCATACACCACGAAAAAGGAGAATATTTCTTGAGCACGCCTCTGAATGATTTAGCGTAATAGGCTGTTGAAACGCCGATAGCTGCAAGGCTAAAAACACTCACGAGCTGCCCCCAAACCTTACCGAGCAGCAAGAGCAAAATATCGTTAATGATGTCTTCCATTCCCTAAACTCTTGCCCGAAAGCACGAAAAAAGTCAATACATACTTCTAGGGGATAATTACGAAAGCTTTCTAAAATCCGAATGGCGCGGGGTAGTGGGGCGGGGTGACGCAGAGGCATTTAAAAAGATTATCCATTTCCTGCGGAGAAGTAAGGCGGGAAAGCGCCGAGGCAATGTCTTTTTTCTGCTCCGCGGTGGCGTTGCGCGAGAGCATCCCCGCGCGCGTCTCGATGCCCATCCCTAAGAGAAATTCGCCCTGCGTGATGTGGTCGTAAACGGTTGCTCCGGCTCTTTCCGCCACGCTGCGTAGGGCTGAAAAGTCCACGTGCGCGGTGATATCGGCCTGGCCGATATCTTGTAACGGGTTATGATAGCTGTGATTTTTGACGGCCTGCAGTGTTTCGCGGCCTTCCGGTTCGAACGTGCCATAGTCGGTCACAAGCATCATCCCGCCATAGTTCACGATGCGTGCGGTGAGTTCCTCAATGATGGTGGCGGCGGCAGGGCGAAGCTCCGCCACCGCGCCTTCCCGCATGCCGAAAGCGGGTGGGATCATGCCGGTGGCGAGCGTGGGCAGGGATGAAAGCGCGAAGACCAGCGCGCCTTTTTCATCCAGCGCCACCATTTTTTCGCGCCAACCTTCGGGAGTCTTGACCATCTGATGAATAGGCAGAGCATCGAAGAATTCATTGGCTACCACGAGCAACGGCGACTCCGGAAGCGTGGCGATGGTCTGATGCCAGCGGATGGAGAGAGCTTCTTTTTCCAGCGTTTTCTGCTGGATGGCGGAAAGAACGGGACTCATTTCCACCATGTGCACGGAAATGGCATTGTGGAATCCGGTGACGCGGCGCGAGGCGCGCAACGCATCCCGCATCAGCGTGCCGCGTCCTGGCCCAAGCTCCACCAGCGCCACGCCCTTTGGCTCCCCCATCTGCTGCCAGCTTGCCGCCAGCCATGCGCCGATCATCTCGCCGAACATCTGGCTGATCTCCGGGGCGGTGGTGAAATCGCCCTTAGTGCCGAACGGATCCTTGCGGTTATAATAGCCCCGCTCCGGTTCGCCCAGCGCCAGAGCCATGAATTGCGCTACGGTCATAGGGCCTGAGGCGCGGATGAGCGCTGCAATGCGCGATTCCAGGCACTCAGGTTTTTTTGCCTTTGCCATGACGGGTTTTTTCAATGGCGGCAGGCGGAGCGTTCAGCACGAGCAGCAGTCCGACGATAAATACGGGGGCGCAGAGCAGTTGCCCCAGCGTGAAGATGTCGAAGATATAGCCGATCTGGTAATCCGGCTCGCGGACGATTTCCACTCCGGCACGGAACAACGCATAGAGCATCAGGAAAATGCCCGAAAGAATGCCGCGGCGCTGCCTTAACGATATGAATGCCGCGAGCGCGAAAAGGATGAAGAACGACAGCAGCCCTTCAAGCGCCGCTTCGTAAAGCTGGCTGGGGTGCCGCGTGAAAGGATCGCCGGGGAAGACCATGCCCCATTCCGCGTCGGTGATGCGGCCATAAAGCTCGCCGTTGATGAAGTTGGCGATACGGCCCAGGAATAGCCCGATAGGCGTGGCGCAAGCGCAAAGATCGGCAACCTGGCGGAAGGGGAGTTTGTAATGCCTGGAAAAAAGCCAGATCGCCGCAATCGAGCCGATCAGCCCGCCGTGAAAGGACATGCCGCCCTTCCACACGGCGATGATTTCAGAAGGATAATTGAAATAAAAAATGGGGTTGTAGAACAGGACATAGCCCAGCCTCCCGCCGCACAGGACGCCGATCACCATCCATATCGGCAGATCGTCGAAGGCTTTTTGCGACAGCACTTTCGGATGCCGCTTGTTCAGCCAGCCGATGTAGAGCCAGCCGAGCAGAATGCCGGCAACGTAGCTCAATGAATACCAGCGAACGGCGAAAGGGCCGTATTCAAATATCACCGGGTCGATAGTGGGAAAAGCGAGGGACATAGAGTTACCTTTTTAAAACATGTGTCATCGGTACGGATTCTCTGTATTCAAAAAGCGCGTGACATATTCCTTCACGCCTTCCTCCAGCGCGGTGAGAGGCGCATCATAGCCCGCCGCCCGCAGCCGCGCCATATCGGCCTCGGTGTGGTATTGGTAATGCCGCGCCACGTCTTTCGGCATGTCGATATAGTCAATCTTGGCTTTGGAGCCAAGGCTGGAGAACAGCGCGTGCGCGAGTTCGTTGAACGTCCGCGCTTTGCCTGTGCCCACGTTATAAATGCCTGACTTGCCGGGATGTTGCAGAAACCATAGCATGATGTCGCAGCAATCCTTCACTGAAACGAAATCGCGGCGCTGTTCGCCGTTCTCGTAGCGAGGGTTCTGCGATGCGAACAACTGTACGGCCAGATTGTTTTTTGCCGTGGGGAACATATGGCACAGCACGCTTTTCTGCGCGCCCTTGTGATATTCGTTGGGACCATAGACATTGAAGAATTTCAGCCCTACCCATTGCGGCGGCGATTCCTCCTCCAGCGCGGCGCGCGCGCAGTGCTGATCGAACAGGTTTTTGCTCCAGCCGTAAGGATTAAGCGGGCGGAGCGAGGCAAGATAGCGGAGCGTCATATCGTCCTTGAATCCTTGTGCGCCGTCGCCATAGGTGGCGGCGGAGGAGGCATAAATGAACGGCACGCCGTTTTCCGCGCACCATTGCCAGAGGCTTAAGGAAAGGGAGAAATTGGTGTCGAGAAGCGTATCTACGTCGGTTGCAGTGGTTGAGGAAATGGCGCCCATGTGAAAAATGGCGGCTATTTCTTGTTTCGCCTTCTCAAGATAGGGCAGCAGGCGTTCCGGCGGTATGATGTCCGCCAGCTCGCGCCGGGCCAGGTTCTTCCATTTCTGGCCGTCGCGGAAGCGGTCGCAGACGGCGATGCGCGTATAGTTGCGCTCCTGCAGCGAAGCCACCAGGTTGGAGCCGATGAATCCCGCTCCGCCCGTTACAATAATCATTCCGTTTTTCGGCATTATATCCTATATCTGGAATAGCATGCTTCATACGGGAAAGGGAGAAATCATGCAATCGGATAAGAAACTCTTCGACGACATGACGCGGCTGGCGGGCAGCGCGTTCGGCGTCATGTCGGAAGCCAGGAAGGAACTGGAAGCCATGCTGCGCGAGCAGGTCAAATCCTTTCTCCAGCGCGCCGATTTGGTGACGCGCGAGGAATTCGAGGTGGTGCGCGACATGGCCGCTAAAGCGCGGGAGGAACAGGAGGCGCTGAAGAAAGAAATCGCGGCGTTGAAGGGGAAGAGGAAGAAGAAGTGACTGGAGCCTTGGGTTTAGTGCGGGCGTTATTGCGAGGTGACACCAGTGGCCGCTAGCCTGAAAATTCTTCTCGTCGGTTGTGGCAAAATGGGATCCGCCATGCTCTGGGGTTGGTGGAAGGCTGGTTTTTCCCTTGAGAATATCGTGATCGTGGAGCCGCATCCGCCAAGTCTGGGCGGCCAGTTTGACGAGGTGAGAATGTGCCGGGATGCATCGCAGCTTGGCGATTGTTCTCCCGATGTCGTATTTCTCGCCGTCAAGCCGCAGGCGATGCCTGAGATTGCCCCGCTTTACAAAACATTCAGCCGGGCGTTATTTGTTTCGATCGCCGCCGGCATGACGCTTAAGAAGCTTGGAGGATTGCTTGGCGCCGATAAGGCTATCGCGCGCGCTATGCCCAACATCAACGCGGTCACGAGAAACGCCGTTACCGTCTGGGTGGCGAACGTTAAGGTAACGGATGGCCATGAAAGTATTATTCAAAGGCTTTTTGAAGCGGTGGGAGCGGAAATTCCCAAACGTTCCGATTCGGTTATCCGGCTGGAAAGCGATCAGGAAGAGTTGATGCACGCGGTGACGGCGATTTCCGGCAGCGGGCCCGCCTATCTATTC
>CAZXYG010000012.1:19615-21250 GCA_964644885.1 uncultured Rickettsiales bacterium | reverse complement strand
GAAGGCACGTTATCTTGTAAAAGGAACCATGAAGGGCAGCGTTGATTTGCTGACTGAAATCATGGCGCCCTCGGTGGAGGAATGGCGAAAGCGCGTCACCAGCAAGGGCGGAACAACCGAGGCGGCGCTGCACGTCCTGATGGACGCAAACTCCGGCCTTGAGCAACTTATGCGGGAAACAGTGCAAGCGGCTAAGCGGCGTTCATCCGAGCTAAACGAGGAATAGAGCCGTATTTAAAGCGCCGGAAAAAATTTTTGTGCATTGCACAAAAATGGGGGTTGACATTGCTCCGCAGATTGAGTACACATACTGTCCGCATGCGCGTAGTGCGTTTCTAACGCGCAGGGGAATTTAATCAAAGCAAAAGAGGTATATCATGGCTCAGAACAATCCGAATAATCCATTTGCCGATGCGTGGAAATCTTGGTCCGAGTGGCAGCCTGCCGGTGTTGACGCGAACGAATTCGTGGCGGCGACGCGGCGCACGTTCGACAGCATCGTAGCGGCTAACCGCGCCTTTGCTGAAGCGGCGCAGGCGATTGCCAGCCGCCAGGTGGAAGCTTTCCAGGCTAACGCGGAAAATGCCGCGAAGATCCTGAAAGAAGTCGCTTCTTCCAAGAACCCGCAAGATAGCGCTGCGAAACAGGCCGAATACGCGAAGAAGGCCTTCCAGCAGCAGATTTCCAATGCGAAGGAAGCGCTGGAAGTGGCATCGAAGTCAAACTCCACGGCTTTCGAAATCCTGAGCAAGCAGGCTCAGGAAAACGCCGATCTGGTCAGCCAGAAATTGACGCCGAGCAAAAAGGCCGCGAACGGCTAATGCCGCAATAAAGATCTCCCTGCTTACGGGGGATAACGTGAAAATGGAAAGCCGCCTCGCATTGTGGGGCGGCTTTTTACATGGCGGAACGCGAAACATCTGATAAAAATTTGTATTTGGCGGCTATTTGCGATAAGTAACGAGCCGTGTCTTACGCGCCCTATATTATCGCTGCTTATGGCATCACGTTTGGGGTGATGGCGGCGGTATTCGCCGCTGCTTTCCTCGCGTATCGAAAGCGCCGCGCCGAATATGAAAACATGGCGCTTCCTTTCGGGCCTTCCCGGAAAAAAGGAAAGAAAAAAGCCCATGAAGCCCGGTAGCCGAAAGCGGCAGCGGCTATGGCTGGTGCTGATCGGCGGGGCTTCCGTCGCGTGCGCGGCCGCGCTGGCGCTGACGCTGTTTCGAGACAATCTGATGTTTTTCTACAGTCCCACCGATATATGGGAAAAAAAGCCGTCCATTGACCGGCGCATTCGGGTGGGCGGGCTGGTGAAGGAGGGCAGCGTTGTTCGCAAAGCGCTGGCGACGACGTTTATTATAACCGATCTCGCGCATGATCTCACGGTGCGTTATCAGGGTTTGCTGCCTCCCATGTTCCGTGAAAAACAAGGCGTTGTGGCCAACGGCGCGCTCGGCGGGGATGGCGTCTTCGTCGCCGACGAGCTGCTTACCAAGCACGACGAAAATTATATGCCGCCCGAAGTCGCGGATGCGCTCAAGCGCTCCGGCGAGTGGAAGGGAAAAAAACCGTGATCTCCGACATGGGCTACGTCGCGCTGCTCATCGCATTGACGGCCGCATTGCCGCTTGC